>CANFIE010000056.1 GCA_947446625.1 Acetobacteraceae bacterium
CAACGGCGCCGGCCTGACCTTTGAGGTTGTGCTGTCGCTGGACGAGAACTTCATGGTGACGGCCGACCAGCGCGTGCGCAATGCCGGCACCGAGCCGGTGCAGGTGCAGCCCTGGGCGCGCATTCGCCGCGAGGGCACGCCGCATACCGAGGGCTTCTACATTCTGCATGAAGGCTTTGTGGGCGTGCTGGATGGCCGGCTGCGCGAAGTCAGCTTCTCCACCGCCAAGGAAGATGCCGGCAAGCGCCAAGGCCTGGCGCTGACGCAGGAAACCGGCGGCGGCTGGGCCGGCTTTACCGACAAGTATTGGCTGGGTGCGCTGGCCGCGGTGGATAGCAACCAGCGCCTGGTGGCCAGCTACCGGCACAACACCGCCAATGGCGCCGACGCCTGGCAGGTGGACTTCACCCCGCCGGCCGCGCTGGCCGTGGCGCCGGGTGCCACCGCCGGCATGGCGGTGCGGCTGTTCGCCGGCGCCAAGGAAGTGAACCTGCTCGACAGCTATGCCGAGCGCCTGGGCATTCCCGACCTCGCCAAGGCAATCGACTTCGGCTGGTTCTACTTCCTCACCAAGCCGTTCTTCCACGCGCTGGCCTGGATTTATCATCTGGTTGGCAACTTTGGCGTCGCCATCCTGATCTTCACGCTGTTCCTGAAGGCGCTGTTCTTCCCGCTGGCCAACAAGGCCTACAAGTCCATGGCGCGGATGAAGGTGCTTGGTCCGAAGATGACCGAGATCAAGGAGCGCAACAAGGACGACCCTGCCAAGGCGCAGCAGGAGATGATGGCGCTTTACAAGACCGAGCAGATCAACCCGGCCAGTGGTTGCTTGCCGATCTTGATCCAGATTCCGGTCTTCTTCGCGCTGTACAAGGTGCTGTTCGTTACCATCGAAATGCGGCACGCGCCGTTCTTCGGCTGGATCCAGGACCTTTCGGCACCTGACCCGACCAACCTGTTCAACCTGTTCGGGCTGATCCCTTGGCACCCGGAGATCTACTCCACCTATTTCCACATGCCCGCCTGGGCGCTGGTGATGGGCGTGACCATGTTCCTGCAGCAGAAGCTGAACCCGCAGCCGCCCGACCCGGTGCAGGCCAAGGTCTTCGCCTGGATGCCGATCATCTTCACCTTCATGCTGGCCAGCTTCCCGGCCGGGTTGGTGATCTACTGGAGCTGGAACAACCTGCTTTCCATCGCGCAGCAGTATTTCATCATCCAGCAGGACCCCAAGGCCGCGGCCGAGGCGCGGGAGCAGCGCCAGAAGCTGGCCAGGCAGATCGCCGGCATTCCCGGCGCGCTGGCCAGGCTACCGTCCAAGCTGAAGCGGCGCTGAGATGGTGGAACTCCCCCCCGGCGGGCTGGCCGAGGCGAAGGACGAGGAGACCCGCGCCGCGTTGATCGAGCATGGCCGGCTGTTGTTCGCCAAGCCATGCAACTTTTTCTTCGCGGCGCAGAAGCTGGAGCAATTGCCCCAGGTATGGCTGCCCGAGGTGGCGTTCTGCGGGCGTTCCAATGTGGGCAAGTCCAGCCTGGTGAATGCGCTGTGCAACCAGAAGGCGCTGGCCCGGGTTTCCAACACCCCGGGGCGGACCAAGCAGCTGAACTTCTTTGAGCTTGGCCAGCGGCTGACGCTGGTGGACATGCCGGGCTATGGCTACGCCCAGGCGGCGAAAAGCGTGAAGGAGGACTGGCAGGGGTTGATGTTCAACTACCTGCGCGGCCGCCCCACGCTGCGCCGGGTGATTCTGCTGCTGGATGCCCGGATTGAGACCAAGCCGGCCGATTTGATGGCGCTGCGCCTGCTGAACGAGGCGGCGGTGAGCTTTCAGATCGTGCTGACCAAGGCGGATGACGCCAAGCCCTGGTGGCTGGAGCAGCGCATTCTGGAAGCCCAGGAATTGGTCCGCAAGCACACCGCCGGCCACCCCCGGGTGCTGGTGACCAGCAGCGAAAACGGCATGGGGATTGAGGAGACCCGGGCGGAGATTGCCATTCTCAGCAACCCCACCCCGCTTGACCCGCCGGGCGCTGGCTTCTAAGGCCCCTGGCACGCCACGCTAACGGGAAACGCCCATGTCAGACGCCCCCGACCAGATGCAGATCCTTTCTGGCGCGCTGCCTTTCCTGAAGCGCTACGACGACCAGATCATTGTGGTGAAGTACGGCGGCCACGCCATGGGCGAGGAAGCCACCGCTCTGCGCTTCGGCCGCGACATTGCCCTGCTGGAGCAGATGGGGGTGAACCCCGTGGTGGTGCATGGCGGCGGGCCGCAGATCAACGCCATGCTGAAGCGGCTGAACGTGAAGTCCAGCTTCGTGCAGGGCCTGCGCGTGACCGACGCCGAGATGCTGGACGTGGTGGAAATGGTGCTGGCCGGCCCGGTCAACAAGCAGGTGGCCGAGAGCATCACCCGCGCCGGCGCCATGGCCGTGGGTATTTCCGGCAAGGATGGCGGGCTGGTGCGCGCCCGCAAGCTGCGCCGCACCTGGCGCGACCCCGGCAGCAATATCGAGCAGGTGCTGGATCTGGGCTTTGTGGGTGAACCCGAAAGCATCGACACCCGGGTGCTGAAGCTGCTGATCGGGGCCGATATAGTCCCTGTGATCGCGCCCGTGGGCGTGGGCGTTGACGGCCAGACCTACAACATCAACGCCGATACCGTGGCCGGCGCCATTGCCGGGGCGCTGGGCGCCGAGCGCATGCTGATGCTGACCGACGTGCCCGGTGTGCTGGATGGCTCGGGCAATTTCATCGCCGAGATGACGGTGGCCGAGGCCAAGGCTGGCATCGAGGCGGGCTGGATCAGCGGTGGCATGATCCCGAAGGTGGAAACCTGCATCTACGCCGTGGAGCAGGGCGTGAAGGGTGCCGTGATCCTGGATGGCCGGGTGCCGCATGCGGTGCTGCGCGAGTTGTTCACCGAAGGCGGCGCCGGCACCCTCATCAAGCCGTAGTCAAGCGGCGGTATTGAGCGGCTGATTCACGGCCTGCGGCGCTGCCGCCTTGGCCGATCAGACGCTCTACTCCACCGCAATCCCGGCATCGCGGATCACGCCGCTCCACTTGGCCACTTCGGCGGCCAGGAAGGCAGTGCTGGCGGCGGCACTGGTGCCGGTGCGGGTTTGAATGGCCAACTCGGCCAGCCGGCGTTCCACCTCGGGCTGCGCCAGCACATGGGTGAAGGCGGCATTGGCGGCCTCCACCGCCGCCTGCGGCGTGCCGGCCGGGGCCAGCGCCATGTGCCAGGTGGCGCTGTCGGCGCCCTTTACCCCGCCTTCGGCGAAGGTTGGGATATCCGGCGCCTGGGGCATGCGGTTGGCGGTGGAAACCGCCAGCGCCACGGCGTCGCCGCGCTCGCGGTAGCCCAGCCCGGTATTCGCCACATCCAGGAACAGCGCCAGCCGGCCGGCGATGAGATCCAGCATCGCCGGGGGTGCGCCGCGATAGGGCACGTGCTCGGCCCGCAGATCGCCGGCGCGCTTCAGCAGCAGGGCGGTGATGAGGTGGGTGGCGCTGCCATTGCCGCCGCTGCCATAGCTGTACTTGCCGGGGTTGGCGCGCAGCAGGGCCAGCAACTCGGGCAGGGTTTTGGCGGGCAGGTTCTTGTTGGCCAGCAGCACCATGGGAATCACCCCCAGCAGCGCCACCGGGGCGAAATCCGCCACGGGGTCGAAGCCCAGCCGGGGGAACATGGCCTTCATCACCGCATGGGCCATGGTGTTGTACAGCAGGGTATGGCCGTCCTTCGGCGCGCGGGCCACCACCTCCGCGCCCACCGTCACCCCGGCGCCGGAGCGGTTTTCCACCACCACGCGCTGCGGCAGGAATTTTGAGAGTTCCTCGGCAAACAGCCGGGCCGGAATATCGGTGGCGCCGCCGGGGCCGAAGGGCACAATCAGCCGCACCGTCTCGCGCGGCCAGGGCGCCTGGGCCATGGCGGGGGCTGCCAAAGTGGCCCCGGCCAGGGCCAGCAGCGGGCGCCGGCGCATCACCGGCCCACCCATTTCGGGGCGCGCTTTTCCACAAAGGCGCGCGGGCCTTCCTTGAAATCCTCGGTGGCGCGGGTGCGCAGGCTGGCGGCCTGGCTGACTTCCCACAGCGCCGGCTCGGCCAGGTCATAGGCCTGGCGGGCCACGCCCAGCGCCTCGCGCACCGCGATGGGGGCGTTCACCACCACGCGGCGGGCCAGGTCCAACGCTGTGGCGCGCACCTCGGCCGCCGGCACCACGGCGTTGACCAGGCCGAAGCTGGCGGCGCGCTCGGCGCTGATCGGCTCTCCGGTGGCGACCATTTGCAGGGCGATGGCGCGGGGCAGGTGGCGCGGCAGGCGGAACACGCCGCCAGCCCCGGCCACCAGGCTGCGCTTCACTTCCGGCAGGCCGAGGTTGGCGCCGGCCGCCACCACGGCCAGGTCGCAGCTCAGCAGCAATTCCAGGCCGCCGGCCAGGGCGTGGTTCTGCGCCGCAGCTATCCATAGCTTGCTGCGCCGGGCGCGGACAAAGCCGGCGAAGCCGCCGCGTTCGGTCGCCAGGCTGGCGCTGTTGCCGGCGGAAACCTCTTTCAGATCAGCCCCGGCGCAAAACGCGTGCGGCCCGGCCCCGGTGAGAATGGCGGCCCAGATCTCGGGGTCGTTCTCCACCCGCTCCACCGCCGCTTCCAGCCCCTGGGCCACGGCGCCGTTCACGGCGTTGCGGGCCTCGGGCCGGTTGATGGTGACCAGCGCGATATGGGGTTCCACCATCTCGAACAGCACTGCGTCCATGGCCTTGGGCCTCCTCCGGTTGCGGTCATGCTGGGGCGGTGTATCGTCGGCCGCAAGAGGAGCGTTCAACATGGCACTGGCCGCCGCCGCCACCTGGGCTGGCCGGGCGCTTTTCGTGGGCTTTGAGAAGGACGAGCAGAAGATGAAAAAACGCATCGCCATTATCGGCGCGGGCGCGGTGGGCGGCTATGCCGGCGCGCATATGGTCCAGGCCGGCGAGGATGTGACCTTCGTGGACATGTGGCCGGAGAATGTGGAGGTGATGCGCAGCAAGGGGCTGCGGATTTCCCACATCAAGGACGTTCCTGAATTCACCGTGCCGGTGAAGGCCATTCACCTGACCGAGCTGCAGCAGGTGAGCAAGGAACGGCCCTTCGACATCGTCTTCATCTGCGTGAAAAGCTACGACACCGCCTGGGCCACGCTGATGTCGCGCCAGTATCTGGCGCCGGGCGGCTACATGGTGAGCCTGCAGAACTGCATGAACGAGGAGACCATTGCCGAGATCATCGGCTGGGGGCGCACGCTGGGCGCCATTGCCTCCTCCATCACGGTGGAGCTGTGCGAGCCGGGGCATGTGCGCCGCGCCTCGGGCAAGGGCGGCGCCGCGCATACCGTGTTCCGCGTGGGTGAGGTGCATGGCCGCATCACCGACCGCGCCAATGAACTGGGCCGGCTCTGCGCGCTTTCCGATAGCTGCCTGGTGACCACCAACCTGTGGGGCGAGCGTTGGTCCAAGCTGGTGACGAATGCCATGGCCAATGGGCTTTCGGCCTGCACCGGGCTCATCAGCAAGGAGATTTTGCTGAACGAG
This sequence comes from Acetobacteraceae bacterium, assembly GCA_947446625.1. GTDB lineage: Bacteria > Pseudomonadota > Alphaproteobacteria > Acetobacterales > Acetobacteraceae > CAIMOR01. The sequence goes on from CANFIE010000056.1 coordinate 5,581, forward strand.
CAGCTGCGCGCCTTCAATGCGCGGCTGGGCAGTGAGGCGATTCGCGTGGGCCAGGCGCTGGGCTATGAGCTGGAGGAGATCCACCACATGGACCCCGAGCTGATTGCCAAGGCCGGCGAGGGCGACGCGACGGCGCGCGCCGAGTTTGACGCGCACCGCATCGCCGAGGCGAACAAGCCCGGCGGCGGCGCGCATCGGCCCAGCATGGGCCAGGACATGGTGAAGGGCCGCCGCACCGAGATTGAGTTCCTCAATGGCTTCATCTGCGACAAGGCCAAGGCCGTGGGCATTGCCACGCCAGCGAATGCGGCGCTGACCGACATTGTGAAGCGTGTGGAGAAGGGCGAGCTGAAGGCCGACCCGAAGCACATCCTGGACCTGCGGCTGAACTGAGTGCCTGCGCGGGCAGCGCCGGATGCAACCGGCGCGCCCGCTTTCAACCTGGGAGAATGCGTCATGAAGCGTTTGTTGCTTGCGTGCCTGGTGCTGCTGGCGGGGCCGGCCATGGCGCAGTTTCCGGACCGTACGGTCACGCTCATTGCCGCCGGCGCGGCGGGTGGGCCGACGGATACCATCACCCGCATCCTGGCCGAGAATATGGGCAAGCATCTGGGCCAGTCCGTGGTGGTGGAGAGCATTGGCGGCACGGTGCTGGGGCCGCAGCGCGTGGCCCAGGCGCGGCCCGATGGCTATACCGTGCTGATCAACAATATCGGCATGGCCGCCAGCGCCACGCTGTTCCGCCGGCTGCCCTATGAGGTGCCGGGCGCCTTCGCGCCGCTTGGCATCGTGAGCGACGCGGCGATGACCATCATCACCCGCCCCGGCTACCCGGCCAGCAATCTGGCCGATGTGATGGCGCAGTTGAAGCAGCGCGGCGATGCGGTGAACATCGCCACCGCCGGGCTGTCCTCGGCCGCCAACCTGTGTGCGCTGCTGGTGCAGCATGCCGCCGGGGCGCCGGCTACGCTGGTGGCGTTTCGCGGCACGGCGCCGGCCATCATTGAACTGATGGCGGGCCGGATTGACCTACTGTGCGACCAGGCGACGAATACCGTGCCCTATATCCGCGACAACCGGGTGGTGGCCTGGGGCGTTTCCAGCCCGCAGCGCCTGCCCGGCCTGCCCAACCTGCCGACCACGGCGGAGGCGGGCTTCCCCGGCATTGCCATGAGCACCTGGCACGGCATGTACGCGCCGGCCGGCACGCCCGAGGCAGTGCAGCAACGGCTTTCCGCTGCCCTGCGCGCGGCGTTGCATGAAGACCGGCTGCGCCAGCGCTATGCTGACCTGTTGACCGATGTGCCGAGTGATGAGCGCGCCAGCATTGCCTTCCACCGGCGCTTCGTGCGTGAGGAAGTGGAACGCTGGCGCCCGATCATCCAGGCCGCCAACCAATTTGCCGATTGAGTGAGGGATACGAGATGAATCTGGGCCGTTTGGGCGTTTGGTATTCCACCGACAAGCTGGACGCCGCCGGGCTGCGCGCCCTGCTGCAGACGGTGGAGGGGCTGGGCTATGGCAGCTTCTGGTACCCGGAATCGCGGGGCTATGAGAGCCTGTCGCTGGCCGGCTTTCTGTTGGGCAATTCGCAGAAGCTGGTGGTGGGCAGCAGCATCGCCAACATCTATGCGCGAGATGCCTTCACCGCCCGGCGCGGCATGCTTTCGTTGAATGCGCTGTACGGCAATCGCTTCGTGCTGGGCATGGGCGTTAGCCACAAGCCGATGGTGGAAGGCCTGCGTGGCCACAGCTACGAGAAGCCGATACCCGCCATGCGCGGCTACCTGGACGGCATGCAGAAGGGTGAGGCCGGAAGCGAGGATTGGCCGGTGGTGCTGGCCGCGCTGGGGCCGCTGATGCTGAAGCTGGCCGCCGCCCGCACCAAGGGCGCGGTGCCCTACAACGTAACCCCGGCGCATACCGCCGAGGCCGCCGCGGCGCTTGGCCCCAACAAGTGGCTGGCGGTGGAGCAGAAGGTTTGCCTGGAGCCGGATTTGGCCAAGGCGCGCGACCTGGGGCGGAAAGAGCTTTCGCGCTACATGCCCATGCCCAACTACCGCAACAACTGGCTGCGCCAGGGCTTTACCGAAGCCGAGTTGGAAAATGGCGGCAATGACCGCTTCATCGACGCCATGGTGCTGAATGGCGGGGTGGAGAACATCAAGCGCGGGCTGCGGGCGCATTTCACCGCGGGCGCCACCCATGTGGCCATTCAGCCGGTGCATGCCGAGGGTGACACCGCGCTGCGCGATGCCACCCTGAAGGCACTGGCCGATACTTGAGGCTCAGACCACCTCGCTGATCGCGGCCTTCCAGCGCTTCAGCAGGCTTTCATGCGTGGCGCGGTCGGTGGCCGCGATGCGCTTGTGGCAGGCATTGCTGAAGGTGTTGTGCAGCACAATGTGGGAAACGCCGGCCTTCTTCCAGGCCAGCGCTTCCTGCTGCCACTCGCGTTCGCCGCCTTCCGCGCACGACATCCATACCTCCAGGCCAATGCTGGCCGGGTCGCGCCCGGCGGCTTCGGTCAGCCGCTTCAACGTATCGAATTCCGCGATAACCCCGGGGCCGATGGGCTGGGCCAGCTGAATCCAGCCGTCGCCCAGCCGGGCGGTGCGTTCCAGCGTTTCCCGCACATGGCCGCCGAACCACACCGGCACCTTGCCGCCGGGCGGGCGCGGGTTGATGCCGACATTCGGCAGGTTGTGCCACTGGCCCTGGTATTCCACGAAATCCGCGGCCCAGAGCTTCTGCATCACCTCCACCTGTTCCACGCTGCGCTTGCCGCGGTTGCGGAAGTTTTCGCCCAGGCCGATGAACTCGGGTTCGTTCCAGCCCACGCCCACGCCCAGGCGGAAGCGGCCTTCGCACAGCACCGCCAGGCAGGCGGCCTGCTTGGCCACCAGCACGGTCTGCCGCTGCGGCAGGATCAGCACCTGGGTGGAAAAGCTCATCTTCGGCGCCAGCGCCGCCATGAAGGGGAACAGCACGAAGGGTTCGTGGTACAGGTTGCTGGCCTTGGGCCGGCCCTCGGGGCCCAGCGTCTTCGGGTTGGCGCCCAGCACGTGGTCGGGCAGCATCAGGTCGTCAAACCCCAGGCTGACCGCCAGCGCGGTGATCTCGCGAACCGTCGCCGGGTCGCCCCCGATATCGCCAAAGGGCGGTGCGTATCCCAGATGCATTGGATCTTCCTCCACCGGCTTGGTGCCGGCCTTGCCGCAGTCTATAGAAACCTGGCTGCTGAAGGGGAGAGGGCATCATGCTGAAGCTGGGCTACAAGGCATCCGCCGAGCAATTCGCGCCGTCCAAACTGTTGGACTTTGGCATCATGGCGGAGGCGAACGGCTTCGACAGCTGCTTCATCAGCGACCATTTCCAGCCCTGGAAGCACACGGATGGCCACGCGCCCTATTCGCTGGCCTGGTTGGGCGCGCTGGGGGCGCGGACCGAGCGTTTGGTGATGGGCACTTCCGTGCTGACGCCAACCTTCCGCTACCACCCCTCCATCGTGGCCCAGGCCTTCGGCACGCTGGGCGCCATGTTCCCCGGCCGCGTCATCCTCGGCATCGGCACTGGTGAGGGGCTGAACGAAGTGCCCTCCACCGGCCAGCCCTGGCCCGAGTTCAAGGAGCGCTTCGCCCGCATGCGCGAGGCGGTGCAGCTGATGCGCAAGCTGTGGACCGAGGACCGCGTGAGCTTCGAGGGCCAGTACTACAAGACCGAACACGCCACGATCTACGACAAGCCCGACCAGCCGGTGCCGATCTGGGTGGCCGCTGCCGGTGCCATGGTGGCCAAGTATGCCGGCCGTGGCGGCGACGGCTTCATCTGCACCAGCGGCAAGAAGCGCGAGTTGTACGAGGAAACCCTGATCCCCAACGTGAAGGCGGGGCTTGAGGCCGCCGGCGCGCCGAAGCCGCATTACGAGAACATGATCGAGGTGAAGGTCAGCTTCGATACCGACCGCGACCGCGCCTTGCAGGATACCCGCCACTGGGCCGCCCTGGCGCTGACGCCGGAGGAGAAGATGACGGTGGAGGACCCGGTGGCGATGGAAAAGCTGGCCGACCAGCTGCCGCTGGAACGCACCGCCAGCCGCTGGATTGTCTCCAACGACCCCGAGGAGATGGTGGAGAAGATCGGCTACTATGTCGGCCTGGGCTTCAACCACTTGGTGTTCCACGCCCCGGGGCCGGATCAGGCGCGCTTTCTGACGCTGTATGGCGAGCAGGTGCTGCCGCGGCTGCGCCGGCGCTTCGGTTGAAGCGGCTCGAACTCATCGCGTTGCCGGACCTGCCGATGGTGCAGGCCGGCGACGACCTGGCCGCGCTGCTGCTGGGCGCGGGCGTGCCGCTGCGCGCCGATGACGTGATGGTGGTGGCGCAGAAAATCGTCAGCAAGGCCGAGGGCCGCGAGGTGCGGCTGGCCGATGTGACGCCGGGCGCCCGCGCGCTGGAACTGGCCGCCGAGACGGGCAAGGACGCCCGCGTGGTGGAGCTGATTCTGGCGGAAAGCACCCGCGTGGTGCGGGCGCGGCCCAACCTCATCATCGTGCAGCACCGGCTGGGCCACACCATGGCCAATGCGGGCATCGACCAGTCCAACATTGCCGCCGAGGGCGAGGAACGCGCCCTGCTGCTGCCGGTGGACCCCGATGCCAGCGCTGCCGCTCTGAGCGCCAGGCTGGGCTGCCCGGTGGTGATCAGCGACAGTTTTGGGAGAGCCTGGCGACGCGGCACCGTGGGCGTGGCCATTGGCTGCGCCGGGCTGCCCGCGCTGGTGGATTTGCGCGGCCTGCCGGATTTGTTCGGCCGTGAATTGCACGTGACGCTGACCGGCTTTGCCGACGAGATTGCCGCCGCCGCCGGGCTGCTGATGGGCCAGGCCGCCGAGGGCCAACCCGCCGTGGTAATGCGCGGGTTGCGCTGGAATGCGCCGGTCTGCCCAGCCACGGAACTGGTGCGCCCCGCGCAGGAAGATCTGTTCCGGTGAGCCGCGTTGTGGCGCTTTCGGGCGGGATTGGCGGCGCCAAGCTGGCGCTGGGGCTGGCGCAGATTCTGCCCGCCGAGGATTTGCTGGTGGTGGCCAATACCGGCGATGATTTCGAGCATCTTGGCCTCAGCATTTCGCCGGATATCGACACGCTGACCTACACCCTCGCCGGGCTGGACAATCAGCAACTCGGCTGGGGCCGGCGCGACGAGACCTGGTCCTTCATGCAAACGCTGGAGGCGCTGGGCGGCGAGACCTGGTTTCGCCTGGGTGACCGCGACCTGGCGCTGCATGTGGAACGCACCCAGCGCCTGCGTGCCGGCGAGACGCTGACGGCGGTGACGGCGCGCATCACCGCCCAACTCGGCGTGGCGCCCTGCATTCTGCCGATGAGCGATGATGCGGTGCGCACGCGCATTCGCACCGATGCCGGTTGGCTGGATTTCCAGCACTGGTTTGTGCGTGAGCAATGCCGCCCGGTGGTGCGCGAGATTGCCTTTGCCGGCGTGGAACAGGCGCGGCCCAACCCGGCGCTGCTGGCGGCGTTGCGCGACCGGCCGCGCGCGGTGGTGATCTGCCCGTCCAATCCCTTCATCAGCGTTGAGCCGATTCTGGCGCTGCCTGGCGTGCGGGAAGCGATTGCCGCCAGTGGCGCGCCAGTGGTGGCGGTGTCGCCGATCATTGCCGGGCAGGCGGTGAAGGGGCCGACGGCCAGCATGTTCACGCAGCAGGGCGTGGCGCCCAGCGCCGCCGCCGTGGCGCAGCGTTATGGCGCGCTGCTGACGCATTTCGTGATGGAAGCCGGCGACGACGCCACGGGCATCGATGCGCGTGTGGTGCGGGCGCAGACCATGATGCGAACGCTGGCGGACAAGGTGGCACTGGCGCAAGCCGTGCTGGCTGCGCTGTGAGCATCTGGGCAGTAATTCCCGTAAAGGAATTGCAGGGCGCCAAGCAGCGCCTGGCCCCGGCGCTGCCGCCGGATGCGCGGCATGAACTGGCCCAGGTGATGCTGGCCGAGGTGCTGGAAGCCCTGGCTGCAACGCGCGGCCTGGGCGGCGTGCTGCTGGTAACGCTGGACCCCTTCGCCACCGAATTCGCCGCCCGCCACGGCTTTCGCGTGACCACCGAAGGGGCGCGAGATGGCCATACCGGCGCGGTGAATGCCGGCCGCGCCCTGCTGGCCGCCGAGACTGGCGTGCTGACCATGCCGGGCGATATTCCCGCGGTAACGGCGGCGGAGATTGAGGCGCTGCTGGCGGCGCACAAGCCCGGCCCCAGCTTCACCATCGGCCCGGCGCATGACGAGCAGGGCAGCAACGCCGTGCTGCTGTCTCCGCCCGGCGCGGTGCCGCTGCGCTTTGGTGACAACAGCTACTTCCCGCATCTGGCCGCCGCCCGCGCCCTGGGTATTGAGCCGACCATCGTGCCGCAGCCAGGCATTGCCATGGATATCGACAACCCGGTGGATTTGGTGCTGTTCATGCAGCGGCCGGAAGCGCGCCGCACCCGCACCTATGCGTGGTTGAAAGAACGCGGCTTAGGCTAGAGCAATATCCGTTCTGATGGAATCATCAGAACGGATTTCTTGCTCTAGTATCAAATAGTTATAGAGCACGAAATGCGCCCGTCAGGGCGCATAGTGCTCTAGGGCGCGCTTGCGCGGCGCGGTCTGCACCACCGGCGCCAACTCCTGCGCATTGAAGGATGCCACGCGCCGTTCCTGCGAAGGCTCGCCATACAGTGTCTCGCGTTGGCGTGGCGTGCGGCCAATGCCGGAGATGAGTGCTTCCATCGCCTCAGGCGGAAATTCCTGGCCGTGCTGGGTACCGGCAGCGCGGCTGATGCTCTCATTCATCAGCGTGCCACCCAGGTCATTCGCGCCCGACTGCAAGGCCAGCGCCGCGCCGGCCGGGCCCATCTTCACCCAACTGGTCTGGATATTGGTGATGTGCGGATGCAGCACCAGCCGCGCCACGCTGTGCATCAGCACCGCCTCGCGGAAGGTGGGCCCCTTGCGCGCCAGGCCGCGCAGATACATCGGCGCTTCCATGTGCACGAAGGGAAGCGGCACGAATTCGGTGAAGCCGCCGGTCTCGGCTTGCAGGTCGCGCAGCACCAGCAAATGCCGCGCCCAGTTCAGTGGCGCTTCCACATGGCCGTACATGATGGTGCTGGTGGTGCGCAGCCCCAGCGCATGCGCGGCGCGGGCCACGGCCACCCATTCGGCGGTGTTCACCTTGTCGGGGCAGATGATGTCGCGGATTTCGTCGTCCAGGATTTCCGCCGCCGTGCCGGGCAGGGTGCCGAGGCCTGCAGCCTTCAGCCGGGCGAGAAAATCGCTCAGCGTCAGCCCCAGCGTTGCCGCGCCCTGGGTTACTTCCAGCGGCGAGAAGGCGTGGATGTGCATGTCGGGCACCGCCGCCTTGATGGCGCGGCAGATGCCCTCATAGGTTTCGCCGGTGTATTCCGGGTGGATGCCGCCCTGCAGGCACACTTCCGTGGCGCCGCGCTCCCAGGCTTCCACCGCGCGACGCACGATCTCGCCATGGTCGAGGTCGTAGGCGGCGCCGCGCAGATGCTCATGCGTCTTGCCCTTGCTGAAGGCGCAGAAGGTGCAGCGATAGGTGCAGATGTTGGTGTAGTTGATGTTGCGGTTCACCACATACCGCACCACCTCGCCGCTCATCGCTTTGCGCAGCGCATCGGCGGCGGCGGTGATATGCGCGTAGTCGGCATCACGCGCCGCGAACAGCGCCATGATCTCATCGGTTTCCAGTCGCGTGCCGCCGGCGGCGCGGTCCACCAGCCGCACCAGCCGCGCTTCCGGCCCTGCCAGACGCGGTGTAGGCAAGGCAGGCGGCGTGGTCTCGCCGGGTGACCATTCGTCGCCACGGGCAAAGCCCTCGGCGTCGCTGGCCTGCATGATGCGCGTGGCAATGGCCGGCGCGTGCCAGGCCTGCGCGGCGCGGGCATAGGCCGGGTAGCTCGGCAGGCGCTGCACCAGCACCTTGCCCGCCTCGGCGGTGCGGGCGGCGAGTTCTTCCAGATGTGGCCAGGGCGCTTCCGGGTTCACATGGTCGGGCGTTACTGGCGAGACGCCGCCCCAGTCATTCAGCCCCGCCGCCACCAGGCTTTGGTACACGCCGGGCGAAAGATTGGGCGGCGCCTGGATGTTCATTGCCCCGCCCAGCACCAGCCTTGCGGCGGCAATGGTCCAGAGCAGCTCCTGCAAATCCGGCTCCTCCGCCCCGGCCCGC
>CANFIE010000057.1 GCA_947446625.1 Acetobacteraceae bacterium
ACCTATCATCACAAACCACCGCGGGGTGGAGCAGCCCGGTAGCTCGTCAGGCTCATAACCTGAAGGTCACAGGTTCAAATCCTGTCCTCGCATCTCCTTTTACCGAACTCAGGAACACATCAAGCCCGCCGGCAAATGCCCGCGGGCCCTTTTGCTGTTCAGCACTCCCCAACCGGCGGCGCCACTACAACCCCACTCCCAGTTGTCAGCAAAGGCGCCGTACCCAGGCCATTTGCGGCAGATGCTTCGTTTTGCTTGACGAGGTGCGGCAGCCGGGCTTGGCTTACTCCCAAGAAAAAATCAGGGAGGGTCCACGATGACCGGAATTCTCACCACGCGGCGTGGCTTGATGCAGGCCGGCGCAGGCGCGGCGTTTGCCGCCTCGGTGCCGGCAACGGCGCGTTCCCAATCCGGCCCCTTGCGCGTTGGCGTCATGACCGACCTTTCCGGCCCCTTCGCCGGTGCCGGCAGCCAGCCGCTGTTCTGGGGCGCCGAGGTAGCGATTGAGCTGTTCAACCAGCGCGGCGGCGTCAATGGCCGCCAGGTGCAGATCGTCTCGGCCGACAGCCAAAGCCGCGCCGAAGTGGCCATCAACGAAGCCGAGCGCCTGCTGGGACAGGAACAGCTGGAAGTGGTCACCGGCATCTATTCCTCGGCCCATGCCGTACCGCTGGCCGGCCGGTTCCAACAGGCCAAGAAGCTCATGTGGATCACCTCCGCCATCAGCACCGCGGTGCTGAAGGACAAGAACATGAGCTACGTGTTCCGCCCCACCGTGCACTCGGACCAGTATGCCGAGGCTTCGGTTTCCTTTGTGCATGAACACGCCCAGGCCAAGCTGAACATGGCGCCCGACAAGGTGCGCCTGGCGGTGATCTATGAGGACGGCCCCTATGGCAGCGGCGTTGCCTCGGGCATTGAGACCGAGGCGCGCAAGCGCAACATGCCGGTGGTGATGAAGGAAGCCTATTCCGCCACCGCGCCGGACCTTTCCACCCTGGTCACCAAGCTACGGCGTGAACGCGCCGACATCATCCTGCATGCCGGCTACAACCCGGATATCACGCTGTTCCTGCGCCAGGCCAAGTCTGGTGGGCTGCGCTTCAAGGCGCTCATCGGCCATGGCGCCGGCTATAGCCAGATCGACAAGCTGGTGGAAACCTTCGGCGCCGATGTGAATCACATCTGCAATGTGGACCCCGCCGGCACGCAGATGCTGGACCAGTCCAAGCTCAGCCCGGCCGTCGCTGATCTGGGTAAGCAGTTTGTTGAACGCTTCCAGGCCAAGCACCGCATGCGCGACCTGCCGACCCATGCTTCCATGGGCTTCAACAACACCTGGATTTTCCTGGAGAACGTGCTGAAGCCGGCGGTGACCAAGACCGGTGGCATGAGCGCGGATGCGCTGCGCGAAGCGGCGTTGCTGGTGGATATTCCGCTGGGCGGCACCATCCAGGGCTATGGCGTCAAGTTCGCGCGGCCGGGCTCGCCCATGGCCGGGCAGAATGAGCGGTCCAGCCCGGTGGTGATGCAGTTTGAGGGCGCGGTGGCCAAGGTTGTGTGGCCCACCGCCATTGCCGGCGGCCCGCCGGTGCTGCCGCTGCCCGCCGGCCATACCTACGCCGCGCGGTAACATGACCGCACCCCTGCTGGTGGTGGAGCAGCTGACGAAGAAATTCGGCGGCTTCACCGCGGTGGATGCTGTCTCCTTCCAGGTGGCATCCGGCGAAATCCTTGGGCTGCTCGGGCCGAATGGCTCGGGCAAGAGCACAACCTTCAACTGCATTGCCGGCATGCTGAAGCCAACCGCGGGTTCGGTGAAGCTGGCGGGGCGGGAGATTGCCGGCTCCACCGCCGATGAAAGCTGCCGGCTTGGCATTGGCCGTACCTTCCAGATCCCGCGCCCCTTCCGCACCCTCTCCATATTGGAGAACGCGACGCTGGCGGCGCATTACGGCGCCGGTGGCGGCATTTCCGCTGCCGAGGCCGAGGAGCGCGCCCGCGACGCGCTGCGCTTGGCGCAATTGCCGGATGGCCCGGATGCCATGGTGCAGGGCCTGGGTGCCGCCGGGCTGAAGAAGCTGGAACTGGCCCGTGCCCTGGCGACGCAACCCAAGCTGCTGCTGGCCGATGAAAGCCTGGGCGGGCTGGACACCGCCGAGATGAACCAGGCGGCGGACATGCTGAAGCGCATCCGCGACGAACGCGGCATCACCATTGTCTGGGTGGAGCACATCATGGGCGTGCTTTTGCGCGTGGTGGACCGCGTGGTGGTGCTGGACCACGGCGCCGTCATCTTCCAGGGCAGCCCGGCCGAGGCGCAGGCGGATGCACGGGTGGCAGAAGTCTATCTCGGCCCGCCAGAGGAGCGCGCGGCATGAGTGGCTCACTGGAACTCACCGGCATCGAGGCAGGGTATGGCGATTTCCAGGCCTTGTTTGGCGTTTCGCTGCGGGTGGACCCGGGCGAGGCGGTGGGCGTGGTGGGCCCCAATGGCGCCGGCAAAACCACGCTGCTGCGGGTGATCTCGGGGCTGATCAAGCCGCGCACCGGCACGCTGCGCTATGATGGCCGCGACATGGCGCGGGTGCCGCCGCACGAGCTGCCGGCGCTGGGCATTGCCCATGTGCCGGAAAACCGCCGGCTGTTCCCGCATTTGACCGTGGAGGAAAACCTCAAGGTCGGGGCCTTCCACCCGGCGGCGCGGGCGCATTTCCAGGCGCGCTGCGAGCATGTGTACACGCTGTTCCCGAAGATGAAGGCGCGGCGCCACCAACTGGCCGGCACCATGAGCGGCGGCGAGCAGCAGATGTGCGCCATTGGCCGGGCGTTGATGTCGGGGCCGAAGATATTGCTGCTGGACGAACCCAGCGCCGGCCTGGCGCCGATTGTGGTGCAGCAGGTGTTCGAGCTGGTGCGCCGCATCCGCCAGGAGGGCCTGACCGTGCTGATTGTGGAGCAGAACGTGGCGCAGGTGCTGCGCGTGGTGGACCGCGCCTATGTGCTGGAGACCGGGCGCGTTGCCGCCGAGGGCCCCAGCGCGCAACTGGCCGCGGACCCCGCCATTCGCCGCAGCTACCTTGGGGGGCATTGAGGCCGTGCGATCGATGGAGGGGCGCAGCCCCGGAGGCGTGAATCGCCCGGCTGAACGGACGCGATCGATGGAGGGGCGCAGCCCCGGAGGCGTGAATCGCCCGGCGTGCCGGAGGCACAAATAATGGATCCCTTTCTGCTGGAAGCCCTGCTGAACGGCGTGCTGCTGGGCGGTGTTTTCGCCCTGCCAGCGCTGGGGCTGAACCTGGTGTTCGGCGTGGTGGACGTGGTGTGGCTCTGCTACGCCGAACTTGTAATGATCGGCATGTATGCCGTGTGGTTCCTCTACACCCAGGCCGGTTGGCCATTGGCATTGGCCTGCGCCGCGTGCCTGCCACTGGTGGCGGGGCTGGGGCTGGCGCTGCATTGGCTGGTGGTGCGGCCGCTGCTGAACGCCCCGCCGATCAACCAGGTGCTGGCCACGGGCGGTGTGTTGTTTGTGCTGCAAGGCGCCGCCACGCTGGTCTTCAAGACCGACTTTCGCTCGCTTGGCGTGGACATGCCGCCGATGGAATTGGGTGACGTGTTCATCAGTGGCACCAAGCTCATCGCCTTCGTGGCGGCGCTGGTGGGGGCAGGGTGCTTGTGGGCCTTCCTCAAGTTCACCTATGTCGGCACTGCCATCCGCGCCATTGCGCGCGACCGTGAAGTAATGCCGCTGATGGGCGTGGACCCCCGGCGCATCTACCTCATCGCTTCCGGCGTGGGCGGCACGCTGGCCGGGCTGGCCGCCTGCCTGCTGGTGGTGCAACTGGATGTGCACCCCTTCGTCGGCCTCTCCTTCGGCCCCATCACCTTCATGATCTGCGTGATGGGCGGCCTGGGGAACATGCTCGGCGGCTTCATCGCCGCCTTCCTGATGGGGCTGATCATCTCGGTCGGCGGCTTCGTCGGCAATACGGAGATGTCCTATGTCATCGCCTTTGGCTTCTTCATCCTGGTGATGTTCGTTCGGCCGCAGGGGTTGTTCGCCCGATGACCCGCCCCGTGCAACTCGCCATCGCCCTCCTGGCGCTGGCCGCCATTCCGTTGTTCGGCCCGCCGGACTACGTGCTGCACCTGCTCATCACCGCCATGCTCACCGCCATTGCCGGCACCGGCTGGGCCATGATGGGACGGTTCGGGCTGGTCTCCTTCGGCCATGGCGCCTTCTTCGGCGTGGGTGCCTACACCATGGCGCTGCTGTGGAACCTGTATGGCGTCACGCCCTGGTTGGGCATTCCGCTGGGCATCGTCGTCGCCATCATTGCCGGCGTCATGCTGGGCTGGCCCTGTTTCCGGCTGCGCGTGGTGGGACATTACTTCGCGCTGGTCACGCTGGCGGCGGGCGAGATCGTCCGCATCCTGATGACCGCGCTGCGCGAATCCACCGGCGGTTCGCTGGGCATGACGCCCAATCGGGTGCCGGTGGGCGAGGGGCTGTTGGCCATGCAATTCGGCAAGGCCGGCTTCTGGTGGCTGACGCTGGCCTGCTGGGCCGGCGGGCTGCTGGTGTGGTGGCTGCTGGACCGCTCCATGTCCTCCAAGGCGCTGGCCGCCATTGCCGAGGATGAGGACGCCGCTGCCTCGATTGGCATTAGAGTGACGCAGGAAAAGCTGAAGATCACCATCCTCTCGGTGGCGCTGGCGGCGCTGGCCGGGGCGCTGACGGCGCAGTACCGCATGTATCTCAGCCCCGAGAGCGTCTCGGGCCTGGGCATTTCGCTGCAAATCGTCTTCGGCGCCATTGCCGGCGGCATGTATGCGCCGCTGGGGCCAACCATTGGCGCGGTGCTGACCATTGGGTTGGATGAATCGCTGCGGGTGTTCTTCGGCACCGAGCTGACCGGCGCGGCGCCGTTCTTCTACGGCATCCTGCTGGTGATGTTCATGCTGTTCCTGCCGCGCGGCATTGCCGGGCTGCTGGAACGCAAGGGGTAGTGCATTGCCCTGGCCGAGCAGTCCTCGGCCAGGGCCGCGCCTGCTTTACGCCGGCAGCACGCGTTCAATGCTTACGCCACGGCAATCCATCTCATAGTCCAGCCCCTGCACCGGTGGGCGGCAATACTGCCAGGTCAGCCCATGGCGCGCGGCCCCACGGCGCACCACCGCATCGGCCAGCAAGGGGTAGAGGTCGAACACCGTGTAGGCCTGCACCCCGGTGGTCTGCGGCCAGGCGAAGCCCAGCGCGGCCATACGGCGTTCCATTTCCCCCAGCACATAATCCGCCTTGGCCCGCATGCCGGTGGTCGAGGTATCGCCCAGCGCCACGGTATGGGCGGCGTAGCTGCCGCGCCCTTCCACGCTCTCGCCACTGCCGGCCACCACAAAGCTGGGCGCGGCGTCCGCGTCCGGCACGGTGTAGCTGAAGGCGTGGAAACTGGGTTCCGCCGGTGGGCTGACCTGCGGGCATACATTGCTGCGCGCCACCGGGTTTTCCCCCAGGGCCAGCAGCCCCCATTCCTGCAGCACGGCCGCATAGCCGCGGTTGAAGCGCTCGAACCCATCCTCGGTGAAGGGTGCCGGGGAGCGGAGTTCGCAGGCGCAAAAGGCGCTGCGCGGGCGCGAGAGGGCTTCAAGATGGCTGGCAATCCGGCGCCAGCCTTCGGCCATCGGCACGGGTTCGGCAAAGCGCGCCCGCTCAATCCGGTAGCCGGGCAGCGCCGCCACCCCGGCCGAATACTGAAACACGGCCGGGACAAAGCGAAAGCCACCTGCCGCGAAATCCATCACTGCCATTGCCAGTCCCCTTTGATGCCGGGGCCATGGAAGCGCAGGCGGCGCGGGCCGGCAATCCGTTCCTATCCGGGAACCCTGCCGCTCACGCGGCACCGCTTCGCCATTCATCGCCAGGCACATCGAACAGCCCGGATCGCGCCACTCGAACCTGGCCTCGCGGAAGACTTGGGCCGGCCCCTCGGCTTCCCCCACTGGTTTACCGCCTCAGAGCCCGGCACCACCCAGGCGGTGACGCCTGGCGCCAGGCGGCGGCGGCTTGCAAATCCGCAAGGCGCGAGTGTGTGCAACTGCCGACGAAAACCCAGCCCAGTGGTGTTGCGGTCAGCGCTGCGCCGGGTACCAGGCTCATGTAGTCCAGCGCGTCCAGCATCGCCTGGCGCTTCACCGGAGCGGGCTCGGCGGCGCAGAGGCGCGGAGGGTCTACCGCCCAAACCAACGCAGTGTGGCATAAGCCGAATATCGCTTCCGCTTCCGTGTCAGCCGAGACTGTCGTTCTCGTCACGGACCAAGCCTGGAGCAATATCCATTCTGATGGAATCATCAGAATGGATATTGCTCTAGTTTCAAATGGTTATAGAGCACGAAATGCGCCCAACAGGGCGCACAGTGCTCCAGCCCTCTGTCCAGGTAACCGGGACCACCTCACTCTTCGCTGCCTCATACGGCAGTCGCCTAGGTAATTGCTGACCCTGTGCGCGCCCCGAAAAAAGGTGGAGCGTCACGGAACTGACCTGCACCGCCCTGATAGCGCTTGTACCCGGCGCAGGGGTTCGGCAACCGCTCCGCCCTGGCGAAGATATGCCTTCAGGGTTGCTCCCGGCGCCCCTCTCCACGTTCCGGCTGCCGGTCTCGTATCGCTGAGCGCCGCGACTTCCCCCCCCCTCCCTACAATAGGTGAGATTCCCGATGCGCATCTTCCTGCCTGCGGCACTGGTTTTGCTTTTGTCACCACAGGCCATGGCGCAAGCGCCGTCGGCGCAGCAGGCAATGCCAGCCATGGTCACGCATGTGCGGACCGTGATCGACCTGGCGGCGGTCTGCGACCCAACCTGGGCGGGTGTTCCGCGGCTTGAGGCCATTGCCTATTGCCAAGGCTTCCTTACCAGCGCGGGGCAGAATCACGCGCTGCTGCATCCGGTTGGAGGCCATGCCCGGCCGCTTTACTGCGTGCCAACGCCAGGCCCCAGCATTGCGGAATCCGGTATCGCATTTGCTGCCTGGGCCCGGTCGCAACCGAACCATCATCAGGAACCGGCGCTGGACGGCCTGCTGCGCTGGGCTGAAGCGACCTTTCCATGCCCACCGCCCGCCGTTGCGCCCCGCGCTTCGCGCATGACCCGTTAGGGTAACAGGACCATGGCAATGCAATCGACGCGTCTTGCGATCATGCTGGCGGCAGGTCTCGCCCTGTCCGGCTGCGCCGGGATGAATCAGACCCAGCAGCGTACCGCCACCGGCGCGCTGGGTGGTGCCGCCTTGGGCGGCATCCTTGGCTCCTTCAGCGGTAATGCGGGGCTTGGGGCCCTGCTGGGTGCGGGTGTGGGTGGTGGCGGTGGCTACCTTTATGACCAGTCCCAGCAGTCCTCCCATGGGCAGCGCGGTCGTGGTCGGAACGGCTACTGAGTTTCGCCGCCAGGGCTGACTTGGCGCTGATGCTTGCCCGCCATTGAGCCAGCGTGCCGGCCCCCAACGGGGGTTCGGCGTGGGGCCCATCGCCGTCTGGTCAGCGCCCATCCCATCGCGCAGTATCTGGCGTGCAGGGAAGGAAGTCCGACATGGCGCTGTTGATCTATGGGCTTGATACGCGAATTGGCACAGCGCAGCGCTGGCGCGATTGCGTTGCCGAGTTGCTGCCCGGGCTTGATCTTCGCATCTTCCCCGAGGTCGGGAACCCTGCGGAGATTCGCTACCTCGCCTTCATGCATCCCGACTTCGACGCGATACCGCCACTGCCAAACCTCAAGGCGATGTTCAGCCGCTCGGCCGGGGTGGAAGCGTTCATCCATCACCCGAAAATGCCTCGCGTCCCGCTCGGCAAAATAGAACCCTCGGGCGGCGACCCGATGATGACGGAATACGTCATCATGCATGTGCTGCGGCTGCACCGCGAAATGCCGCTGTACCAGGTCGCGCAGGCGAAGGGCGAATGGCTGCGCCGCCCCATCGTGCGGCCCGATGCGCGTCGCGTTGGCTTTCTCGGCTTGGGGCTGATGGCGAAGGCGCCGGCGTTGATCCTGAAGTCGCTTGGCTTCCCGGTTTCGGCCTGGGTGCGCAACCCGAGGGCCGAGGCCGACATACCCATCTTCCACGGGCCAGATCAGCTTGAGCCGTTTTTGCGCCAGACGGATATCGTGGTCTGCCTGCTGCCGCTGACCCGAGAGACCGAGGGCATCCTGTGTGCACGCAATTTCGCCCTGATGCCGAAAGGCGGGATGGTCATCAATATCGGCCGTGGTCGCCACCTCGTCGAAGCCGACCTAATTGCCGCGCTGGATTCCGGCCAGCTATCCTATGCCGCACTTGATGCGTTGCATCCTGAGCCACTGCCTGCTGACAACCCGCTCTGGTCGCATCCCAAGGTGACGGTGATGCCCCATGTTGCGCGACGGCCGACTGAACGGCAGCTCGTCGCGGAAATCGCGGCAAATATCCGGAGCATCGAGGCTGGCGGCGGGCTTTTGCAGGAAATTGATAAATCGACGGGGTATTGAAAGCGGCTGCAGGCAGCGCGCGTTCAGCCGTGGCGAGCTGCCTCGATTGCGGCGACGTCTATCTTCCGCATGGTCATCATCGCCGCAAATACCCTTTTTGCCGCATCGCCCCCTGACGCCATCGCCTCGGTCAGGGCGCGCGGCGTGATCTGCCAGGAGATGCCCCAGCGGTCCTTGCACCACCCGCAGGCGCTCTCCGTGCCGCCGTTGCCGACGATGGCGTGCCAGTATCGGTCGGTCTCCTCCTGGTCCTCGGTGCTTATCTGGAAGGAGAAGGCTTCGTTGTGCGTGAACGCCGGCCCCCCGTTGATGCCGAGACAGGGGATGCCAATCACCGTGAACGCCACCGTCAGCACGTCACCCATTTTGCCCGAAGGGTAGTCGCCCGGGGCACGGTAGATGGCCCCGACGGCGCTGTCGGGGAAGGTCTCCGCATAGAAGCGGGCTGCGGCCTCGGCATCCTTGTCGTACCACAGGCAAATGGTGTTCTTTGCCATCTTCGATTCCTCCTCCGGCGAACCCGGTTTCGCTTATGTCCTGCCAGGCCTCAGCGTCCTCAGGCCGCGGGGCGCATCGTCTCAACGTGCCGCGCGAAGCGGTCGAGGATCGCCTGCCAGCCGTTACGCTGCATTTCCTCCGGGTGGGTGGTCTCGGCATCGAAGGTCACGCGCACGCTGACACCCGCCGGAGCCTGCGTGAACTCCACGCGGGCCGTCCTATCGCCAAAGGCGTAGGCGATCAGCTCATGCAAAACGATCTTCGTGTAGGTGCCGGCGAAGTCGAAGCCCATGCTGCCATCCTTCGCTTCCATGCGTGACGAGAAGGCGCCGCCCTCGCGCAGCTCGACCGATGCATGCGTGGTGTGCCAGTCATCCGACGCCGCGTTCCAGGCGCAAATATCCTCGGGCGTGGTGTAGGCGCGCCATACCTCGGCGATGGGCGCGACAACGTTGGTCTCAACCTTGATCTGCATGGTTATCCCCCGTGCTGTTTGACGTTCCGAACAGAAGCTCGATGTAGCGGCGCAGATGGCCGATGCTGTCCACGGCGACAGAGACGCTGCCTTGCAGGATGGTCGCGCGGAAACCAGGTAGCCGAGCACCCCCCTGGCGCCTCGCCCGCACGGCGTAGTTCGGGCAGCGCGGCGCCGGGGTCTTCACGACCTGCAGGCTGGCATCGGCTCCCAGGCTGCGCCTAGCCTCGGCCCATTCGCCGCTGGAGCGCAAGTGGCCAACGATGGCCGAGACATTCAGCAACCGGGGTGGGTTCGCCCCCCGGTTTACGGATCTTTGCCATCCCCCCTCCCACGCGGAAATACCTGGCATCACTGGCCGGGGTGATCAGACTCTACCCAGGCCCAGCGTTGTGGACACGGTCGGCCACGTCCAGGCTTTCATCCAGAATGGCCAGCAGCTGCTCGGCCTCGGCGTCGCCGATCACCAGGGGCGGTGCGAGGAACAGCGAAGTCTGCTCGCCGCTGGTACCGATGACGGCGCCCAGTTCCAACGCCCGCGCGGCCACCTGTGAGGCGATGGGCGCCTCGGCGCTGTCGGCCAGCCAGTGGCGCCAGTCCGGGCCGTGCAGTTCCACGGTCCAGTGCAGGCCTTGCCCAGCCACGCGGCACACGCTGGGGTGGCGCCGGGCAATCTCCTGCAGCCGCTGGGCAAAACACCCGGCCAACGCCGCCACTCGGGGCAGCAGGGCTTCGTCGCGCAGAATCCGCAGATAGGCGCTGACCGCCGCCATGGCCAAGGGGTGGCCGCGCAGCGTGCCGTAGTTCTGCCAGGCGCTACCGCGCATCGCGGCCACCACCTCATGCGAAAGCACCACCGCCGCCACCGCCACCGATCCGCCGCCCAACCCCTTGCCGAGCGTGACGATATCCGGCCGGCTGGCCCCGCCCTGGAAGGCGAAGGGCCGGCCGGCGCGGCCCAGACCGGTAACTACCTCATCCGCCACCCACAAGGCGCCATTTGCCCGGGCCAGGCCGGCCAGCGCGTCCTGATAGGCGGCGTCGTGGTAGAAGCCGCCCTGGGTGTAGTCCAGGATCATGGCGCAGCTTTGCGCCAGCATGGCCGGGGCCGTCTGCAACCCCAGCCCGGCGGGGCGGCCGGTGCCGGTGGCGCTTTCATACAGCGCGCCATCCGGCGGCGGCAGCACATGCACCGGGGCGCAGGGGAAGGGCAGCCGGCTGCGGCCTTCCGGTGCCGCCAGCCCACCATGCCAGTGCGGCTGGGTGGTCACATCGCGCGAAAGGCCCACCAGGCCGTGATAGGCCCGTTCCCGCGTGGCCAGTGGCTGCCGGCCGGTCAGCGCCTGCGCCAGTGAAAGGGCAATGTCATTCGCCTCGCTGCCACTGAGGCAGAAGCGCACCGCGCCGGCCCAGCCGGTCTCCCCGGCCAGGCCGATATCGAACAAATCCTCCGCCGCCTGGTCGCGCCCCAGCCAGGACCAGCCTTCGCTGACCATCGGCAGCGCCACCGCTTCGCGCAGCGCCGCCACCATGCCGGGGTGGCCATGGCCCAGCGGCCCGCCGGTATTGCTGCCATCCAGCACGCGGCGGCCATCGGCCAGCAGGAAGTGCACGCCTTCGCCGCCCACCACGCGCGGCGCCTCGGTGCCGGCATTCAGGCCGGTGCGCAGCAGCCGCTGCATCACGCCGGCTCCGCCGGGCCGAAGCCACCACCGCCGCAGCTTTCCATCGTCACCAAATCGCCCTGGCGCAGCACCATGTTGCACTTGCCCGGCACCACGCTGGCGGCACCTTCGCGCAGCAACGTGACGCGAAAGGGCAGCCCCGGCGCGCCACCGGCCAGGCCATAGGGCGGCACCAGGCTGCGCTCAACGCAGGAGGTCAGCCACATCTCCGGCGCCAGCACCCGGTAGCTGCGCACCACGCCATCACCCCCGGCATGCCGGCCAGCGCCACCGGAGCCACGGCGGATGGATTGCTGCTCGATGCGAATGGCGTAGTTGGCCTCGATCACCTCCACCGGCGTGTTGGAGGTATTGGTCAGGTGCACCCGGGTGGCAGGGCTGCCGGGGCGGTCGTGCCGCGCGCCTTCGCCGCCGCCATGCACCTCGTACAGCATGCGCCAGGTGTCGCCCGGCCGTGGTTCGGCGAAGGCCAGCAGGCCGGAAGTGGCCGGGCCGCCGGCCGAGAGCCGGTCCGGGATCACCCGCTCCATCGCCTTGAACACCGCATCCACGATCCGCATCGAGGTCTCGTGGTTGCCCGCCGCCACCGGCGCGTTCCAGCCCGGCTCGAACACCGAGCCGGGGCGTGTGGTGATGCGCAGCGGTCGCAGCGCCCCGGCATTCTGCTGCATGTCCCGCCCGCTGAGGATGCGCGCCGCATAGGCCAGGGCGGAACGGGCGATAAAGGGCGTGGTGTTGCAGAAATTCGGCACCCTGTCGCAACTACCGGAAAGGTCGAAGCTGGCCTCGTCGCCATGGATATCAATGCGCACATGAATGCGCGCCGGCGCGCCGCCGGGGCCACCGTCGTCGAGAAAATCCTCGCCCTCGTAGCTGCCATCCGGCAGGTCCAGGATAGCCGCGCGCATCTCGGCTTCCGAAAGGTCATGCAGGCGGGCGAGCGTGGCCAGGAACACCTCGGTGCCGTGGCGCTCGCACAACTCGCGGATGCGGCGCTCCGCTACCTGGGTGGCGGCCACCTGCGCCATCAGGTCGCCCTCGCAGGAAACCGGGTCCCGCACATTGGCCAGGATGAAGGTCAGCACATGCGGGTTGACCCCGGCGGCGGAGACGATGGGCATGGGCGGGATGCGCATGGCTTCCTGGAAGGTATCCACTGCCTGCGCCAGGTAGGAACCGGGCCAGGTGCCGCCCACATCCGGCCAATGCGCCAGGCTGATGGCGAAGGCGACGATGCGCCCGGCGACGAAGACCGGGCGCACCACCTTCACGTCGTTCAGGTGGTTCCCGCCCAAGGCGCCGAGATTGTAGATGACCGCATCACCCTCGGCGAAGCGGTCCGCCGGCCAGGCCTTCAGCAGTTCCGGCACGGTATAGGCCATGGCGCCCAAGTGGATGGGAATGTCCCGCCCCTGGCCGACCAGACCGCCCGCGGCATCGGTGATGGCGGAGGACAGGTCCCCCGCCTCCCGCAGCAATGGCGAGCGCGCCGAGCGCGTCATCACCAGGCTCATCTCCTCCGCCGCGGCGGAAAGCCCGTGGCGGATGACTTCGACGACGAAGGGGTCGAGCGGGTTCATGCCATGCTCCGGGTCAGGAAGAGGTTGCCCATGGCGTCGCCGCGCGCCTGCCAGCCGGGCGGCACGATGACGGTGGACCAGGCATCCTCGATGATGGCGGGCCCGGCGACGGGTTCGGTCACGGCCTCGCGGGGCAGAATGGCGGTGGCGATGGTGCCGGCGCCGGGGAAGGTGCAGGGCCGGCTATGCGCGGGCCGGGGCGGGCGGCCCACCGCCGGCCGCGCCATGGGCGTAACCGAAGGCCGGCGGGCCTGGACGCGCAATGCCTCCACCACGCAATCCTCGCCGGTGGCGTAGCCGAATTGCGCCAGGTGGCGGGCCTGGAATTCGGCCCGCAGCGTGGTCGGTTCCAGCGGCGGGGTGAAGGGGATGGGCAGCGTGTCGGTCTGCGCGGCGTAGCGCAGCAGCGCCACCGGCTCGATGCCGATCTCGGTGGCGGGGATGCCATTGGCCAGCAGCGGCGCCGTCACTTCCCGCTCCAGCTCGGCCAGTCGCTCGGCCATCTCCGCCGCCGCGGCATCGGCCAGCGGCAGGCGGATGGTGCGCTGCTGCACGAAGGCGAAATCCGCCGTCAGGCAGCCCAGGGCCGAAAAGGCGCTGGAGGCGGCGGGGACGATGATCTCACTGAGGCCATACAGCTCGGCCAGCCCGGCCGCGTGCATCGGCCCGCCGCCGCCAAAGGCCAGCAGGGTGCAGTCGCGGCCATCCACGCCGCGTTCCACCGTCACCCGCCGCAGCGCCCGCGCCATGGTGGCATTGGCCACGCTGAGGATGCCCAGCGCCGTCTCCCGCAGCCCCAGGCCCAGGCGGGTGGCGATACCGCCGATGGCCGCCTCGGCGGCGGCCAGGTCCAGGCTGATGCTGTCGCCCA
>CANFIE010000058.1 GCA_947446625.1 Acetobacteraceae bacterium
CAGGCGCTAGAGCAATATCCGTTCTGATGGAATCATCAGAACGGATTTCTTGCTCTAGTATCAAATGGTTATAGAGCACGAAATGCGCCCGTCAGGGCGTATAGTGCTCTAGGCCAGCACAAGGTCGTTGTAGCCCTGAGCGGCCAACTCGTCGCACCAGGAACGATAGACCGGCGCGGTGCCGGTGTAGCGCGCCACGATGCGGGTTTGCTTGCCCGCCACATTGCTGTTCACCCCGGTCATCCAGCTGTCCACCTCCATGGAAAGCAGGCCGGCGGCGCAATCCATCACATGCTCCATCCACTTCGCCGTGGCTTCCGGCTTGGCTTCGGCAACCTGCTGGCCATGCGCCTGCATATGGCGCAGCAGGCCGGTCACCCAGTCCACGTTGAACTCGATGGAGCGCGGGATATTGCCCAGCGCGGTATGCGGCCCCAGCAGCATGAACATGTTGGGGAAGCCATCCTGCAGCATGCCGACCAGTGAGGTCGCGCCGTTCTGCCACTTGTCCTTCAGCGCCACGCCGTCCTTGCCACGGAAGTCGATACGGTCAAACGCGCCGCGCAGCGCGTCAAACCCGGTGGCGTAGACAATGATGTCGAACTCATACTCCGCCGCGCTGGTCTTCAGCCCGGTGGGGGTGATCTCGGTGATCGGCGTGGCCTTGCTGTCCACCAGCGTTACGTTCGGCTGGTTGTAGCATTCGTAGTATTTCGTCTCCAGCGGCACGCGGCGGGTGCCGAAGCCGTGGTTCTTCGGAATCAACAGCTCGGCAACCTTCTGGTCCTTCACCCGGCTGCGGATTTTGTTGGCGACGAATTCCGAGATGACCGCATTGGCCTCGCGGTTGGTCAGCATGTCCTGGTAGTTGCCAACCCAAATGCCAAAGCCGCGCTCGGTGTACAGCTTCTCCAGGAAGGCGTTGCGTTCCTCGGCGCTGACATCAAAGGTGTTCTGCGGGTGCGCGGTGTGCAGGAAGCACGAGGCGGTTTCCTGGCAGCGCTGGAAAATCTCGGCGTAGCGGGTGCGGATCTCGGCCATTTCCTCGGCCGGAATCTTGGCGTTGTGCAGCGGCGCGCACCAATTGGGCGTGCGCTGGAACACGGTGAGCTGCGCGGCGGTCTTCGCCACTTCCTGAATGGTCTGCACGCCCGAGGCGCCGGTGCCGATGACCGCCACGCGCTTGCCGGCAAAGTCCACCGGCTGCTTCGGCCACAGCCCGGTATGGAAGGCCGGGCCCTTGAAGCTGGCCATGCCCGGAATGGTCGGCATGGTGGGGGCGGAAAGCGCGCCGATGGCGGTGATGAGGAAGCGCGCGGTGTGGCGGCTGCCATCCTCCAGCGTCACCGCCCAATGGCCCGCGGCATCATTCCAATGCGCCGCCTTCACTCGGGCGCTGAACTGGATGTCGCGCCGCAGGTCGTACTTGTCGGCCACGCGGTTCAGGTAGCGCTCGGTTTCGGGCTGCGGGGCGAAGTGCTCGGTCCAACTCCATTCGGCCAGCAAATCCTGGTCGAAGGAGAAGCCGTAGGAATAGCTCTCGGAGTCGAAGCGGCAGCCGGGATAGCGGTTCCAGTACCAGGTGCCGCCCACGCCGGTGCCGGCCTCGAACACGCGGGCCTTCATGCCAAGCTCGCGCAGGCGGATCAGCTGGTACATGCCGGACATGCCGGCCCCGATGACAATGGCGTCAAAATCGGTGGTGGCTGCCACCTTGGTTGCAAGCGCCGCGGACGCCGACATGAGGTTTCCTCTTGGTGTTCTTGGGTTCGGGAGTTGGCTCCCACGAGCATGTTTCTCCCTTTTGCCCGCAACCGCAAACCCTGCCCCGGTGGCAAGCGGCAAGGCTGGTGAATCCTGCACGGCGCGGCGCTATGCTGCGTGGCCGCCCGCCCTGGCGCGGCAAGCAGGGAACCACGCATGCAAGCCGTTGGGCTGCGCACCTTCATCTGGAACAATGCGTGGAAAACCGCGCTGCTGCTGGCCGGCTTTCCTCTGCTGCTCTGCGTCATCGGCTATGCGCTGGCGCTGCTGGCGGTGGCCGGCCAGGGCGAGACGGTGGCCGAGGGCATGGTGGAAGCGGCGCGCCTGCTGCCCAGCATCCTGCCCTTCGCGCTGCTGGGCAGCGCCATCTGGTTCGGCATTGCCTGGCTGGCCAACCAGGCGATCATCGATGCCGCTTCCGGCGCGCAGGAAGTAACCCGGCTGGAGGAACCCCGGCTGTGGAACACGCTGGAGACGCTCTGCATCAGCCGTGGCATCACCATGCCGCGCGTGGCGGTTATCGAGACGCCGGAGCGCAATGCCTTCGCCAGCGGGCTTTCCCGCCACAAGGGCGCCGTTACCGTTACGCGGGGATTGCTGGAGGCGCTGGACGACCGCGAGTTGGCCGCCGTGCTGGGGCACGAACTTTCCCATATTCGCTTCGGTGATGCGCGCACCGCGGTGGTGGCGGCGGTGTTCGCCGGCATCATCGGCATGGTGGCGGAGCTGTTGTTTCGCGGCACGCGCTTCGGCTTTGGCGGCCGGCGAGACCGCGACAAGGGCAATGGCTTCGCGCTCATCCTGATTGCCCTGGCGCTGGCGGCCTTTGCCTACCTGCTTTCCGTCGGCCTGCGCTTCGCGCTGTCCCGCACGCGGGAGTTCAGCGCCGATGCCGGCAGCGTGGAACTGACGCAGGACCCGGATGCGATGATTTCGGCGCTGCGCAAGGTGGCGGGGCATGCCGAAATGCCCAAGCTGCCGGCCAGCCTGCAGGCCATGCTGCTGGATTCCCCACCCGAGGCGCTGGGCGGCAACCTGCTGGCCACCCACCCACCGCTGGAAGCGCGCATTGCCGCGCTGGTGCGCTATGCCGGCCGGCATCATGCCCGCCGCTGGACGCACCCACCCCGCCGAACCCCTGGCAACAGCCCGGCCACCCGGCTGTTGGTGCGCCGGCGCGGGCGCCGAAGACCTCGCCCTGGGGCGCCTGAATGCGTTAGGCTGTGGCCAAATCAAGGGAACGCCCATGTCCATCTCTCGCCGCGCCGTGCTTGCCGCGCCCGCTTTGCTGCCCTTCGGCGCCGCCGCGCAAGGCACCTACCCAGACCGTCCGGTGAACATGGTGGTGCCCTTCGCCCCCGGCGGCTCGCCCGACATTGCCGCGCGCATTGTGGTGCCGAAGATGACGGAACTGCTGGGCCAGACGGTGGTGGTGGAAAACCGCGCCGGGGCGGGCAGCATCATCGGCACCCGCGCCGTGGTGCAGGCCCGGCCCGACGGCTACACCGCGTTGATGGGTAGCATCAGCTTCATGATGGCGCCGCTGACCGCCGACCCGCGCCCCTTCGACCCCGCCGGCACGCTGCGCGTTGTCTCGTTGCTGGCCACGGTGCCCTATGTGCTGGTGGTGCGCGCCGATGCGCCGCCCAAGACGCTGGCGGAATTCCACCGCTGGGTGGCCAGCGCCCCGCCGGGCAGCCTGAACTACGGCAGCAGCGGCAGCGGCACGCCACTGCATATGGGCGGCGCGATGTATGATCTGTTCATGGGCACGCGCATGACGCATGTGGCCTATCGCGGTTCCAGCCCCGCGTTGCAGGACCTGCTGGCCGGCCAGGTGCAGATGGTATTCGCCGACCTGCCCGCCGCCGCCGGGCATATCCGCGCCGGCACGCTGCGCCTGCTGGCGGTGCTGGTGCCGCAGCGGCTGGCCGCCTACCCCGACGTGCCGAGCATGAAGGAAAGCGACCCGCGCCTGGCGGAATACGACATCTACACCTGGGCCATGCTCTGCGTGCCCAAGGCCACGCCCGATGCCCCGGTGCGCCGCCTGCATGCCGCCGCCGTGGGCGCGGTGAGGGACCCCGGCGTGGCGGCGCGGCTGGTGGAAACCGGGTTTGATATCGTGGCCAGCACGCCTGAGGCGGGTGATGCGATTCTGGCGCGCGAGCAGGCGAAGTGGGACCAGTTGATCCGCCGCGCCGGCATCAAGGTGGATTTGTAGCGCGGCCTTTTTGCGCGGCTGATTGATGGCTTGCGGCGCTACCGCCGCAGCCGATCAGACATTATTTGCGCGGCTGCTTCACGGCTTGCGGCGCTACCGTCTCAGCCGATCAGATATTATTTGCGCGGCTGCTTCACGGCTTGCGGCGTTACCGCCTCAGCCGATCAGACGCGGCCAACAAAAGCATGCCGCCCGCCAGCAATTGCGCCAGCGCGGCGGCGCCGAACAGCCAGGGCGCGGCGCCATCCGCGCCCGGAGTCAGCTCGCGCAGCAGGCCGAAGCTGGCCGGGGCGAAGGCATAGGCCGCCTGGCTGCACGCGGTAATCAGCGCCACGGCACGGGCGGTGTCGGCCGGCGAGAAATCCTGCTGCGCCATCAGGGGCGGCAGCGAGGTTGAGTTGCCGATGCCCAGCCCAAACAGCGCCACGCCGGCCAGCAGCAGTGGTACATCCTGCCCGCCGGCCAGCAGCAGCAACACGGAACCCGTGGCCTGCATGGCGTGGTTGGCCGCCGCCACCGGCCGACGGCTGGCGCCCGGCGGCAACATCCAGCCCAGCGCGGTGCGGCCCGCAATGGCCAGCGCCGTGGCCACGCCCATGGCCAGCCCGGCAGTGCCCGCCCCCAGTGCCGGCACCAGCAGCGAGAACAGATGCGCGATCAGGCCGATCTGCGCGAACAGGCTCAGCGCCATGGCCGCCGCCAGCGTGAGGAAGCGCCGGTCGCGCCACATCAGCGCGCCGGGCAGGCTGGGCGCGGCCGCAGGCGCGGGTGAGGCGGGTAGCGGCTCGCCATCCGGCGCCTGACCCAAGGAGGCCGGGCTATGCGCCAGCACCCGAACCGCCAGCCAGCCCAGCGCCAGCACCATCAGCCCCGAGACCAGCAGCATGGCCGGCACCAGGCCGAAGCGGTTGATCAGCACCACCCAGAGTGGCGCCATCAGCACGCCACCCATGCTGGCGCCGTTGAACGCCATGCTGAGCGCCGCCGGCCGCCGCCGCACGAACCAGGGCGCCACCATGGCACTCAGCGCCGCGCCGCCGGTGCCAGCCCAGCCGAAGCCGGTAAGCGGCGCGGCGGCGAAAAGCTGCCAGGGCTGTTCCGCCAGCGCCCAGCCCAGGAAGCCCAATCCCGTGGCCAGCCCGGCGGCGGCAGTGGTGCGGGCCAGGCCAAAGCGCCGGTGGATGGCCGCCAGCCGCGCCACGAACACCGCCCCCAGCAGGAAATGCGCGGTAATGGCGGCCGAAACCAGCGCCACCGGCCAACCCCGGCTTGCATGCAGCGCATACAGGAATACCGGCGGGCCATAGAAGCTGACCCCCCAGCCAAACACCGCCACCACAAAGGCCGCGCCCACCACGCGCCAGCCGAAGAATTTCTGTGGGGTGGCGGTCATGGCAACTCCGTTGCGTGGCGTGCCGTTATGCCCGGCCTTGCTGGTGGCGCGCTTCGCCGTGGGGCGAAGTGGCGGCGGCTATTCTATCACCGTATCGGCGGCGGCCAGCAGGCTGGGTGAAATGCTCAGCCCCAGCGTGGCGGCGGTGGCCAGGTTGAGCGCCAGGTTGAACCGCACCGGTTGCTGCATCGGCAGCGTGGCCGGGCTGGCGCCGCGCAGAATGCGGTCCACATAGCTGGCGGCGTTGCGGAGGATGTCCAGCACATCGGGACCATAGGACAGCAACCCGCCCTGGGCGGCGAATTGCGGATAGACCGAAATGCCTGGCAGTCGCAGCGCCAGGGCCATTTGCGCCAGCGTGCCGATCCGGCTCAGCATCACATTCTCCGGCCCCAGCACCAGCCCGGTACCCGGCACCTGGGCCAGAACGGGAATGGCGGCGAGCAATTCCTCACCGCTGCGGATGATGGTCTGCACCACCTCCAGCTGGGGTGGCTGCGGGCTGCGGGCAATCTCCTCCAGCGCCCCGGCATACCAGGGGTTGAAGGCGGGGTTGTAGGGCAGCGCTGCCCGACGCAGGTCGGGTGCCACTTCCTGCAGCAGCGCCAGCCACTTGGCGATAAGCTCCGGGCTGATGAAGGTGAAGCCGGTGACGTTGCCGCCCGGCCGGGCCAGGCTTTCGGCCACGCCAAGACCCACCGGGTCTATCACCTGGGCGGCCACAATCGGGATGCGGCGGGTCAGCCGGTGCAGCGTGGTAACCGCCGGGGTGCCGTTGGCCAGGATGAGGTCGGGCGCCAGGTCCACAATCTCTCGTGCACTGCGCGCCAGGGTTTCCGGCTGGGCGCCACCCCAGCGGATCTCGATGCGGATGGTCTCGCGGTCGCGCCAGCCCAGTGCGGCCAGGGCCTGCAGCAGGGCGGTGCGGCGCGGGGCGGCGTCAGGGTCGCCCTCGGCCGGCAGCAGCAGCACGCCCAGCCGGGGCAAGGCCTGGGCACGGCCAAGGCCCGGCACCGCCAGGGCGGCGGTGGCCAGCAGCAGGCGCCGGGTGGGTGCTGCCATGGCCTGCGCCTTGGCTACAGCAGCTTCAGCACCAGGAAACCGCCAATGATGCCGGCCGCCGCCACGGTGGTGATGAGGGTGAGGCGCTTTTCAATGAACTCGCGGATGGGTTCGCCGAACTTGCGCAGCAGCAGCGCCAGCACGAAGAAGCGGGTGCCGCGCGTCACGATGCTGGCCAGCAGGAAGGTGAGGAAATCAAACTGCGCCGCACCGCTGGCAATGGTGACGATTTTGTACGGTATGGGCGTGAGGCCCTTGATGAGAATGACCCAGACGCCCCATTGGTCGTACCAGGCGGTGAAGCGGGCCAGCGCGTCGCCATAGCCGTAGGCGCGCAGCACCGGCATGGCCAGCGCGTCGAACAGCCAGAAGCCGATGGCATAGCCCAGCACGCCACCCAGCACCGAGGCGATGGTGCACACCAGCGCATAGAACAGTGCCCGCGGCGGCCGGGCCAGGCACATCGGCACCAGCATGGCGTCTGGCGGAATGGGGAAGAAGCTGCTTTCGGCAAAGCTGATGACGCCGAGCCAGGTGGGCGCCCGGGGGTGGGCGGCCAGGGCCAGAACGTGGTTGTACAGGTTGCGCAGCATGGTTTCGGCCCCAGGGGTTGCCGCCGGGGCTTGGCACGCCACGCGGGCCTGGGCAAGCGCCCCGCGCTGGCCGCATGGCCCCCAGCTTGCGCTATGCAAGCGAATCCCTTGCCGCCAGGGTTGCGCCAGTGGGAGGTTCGGGGTCGAGAGAGGGAAAAACCATGTCGGCCACCACTGCCACCCGCACCGCCGGGGTGCTGATAACCTGTGGCGTGCTCTGCGCCGCGCTGGCCATGGGGCTGCGCAACAGCTTTGGCCTGTTCCTGGCGCCCATGGTGCAGGCCCATGCCTGGACCGCCTCGGGCTTCGCCTTCGCCATTGCCATGCAGGTACT
The DNA here is from genome assembly GCA_947446625.1 of Acetobacteraceae bacterium. Classification (GTDB taxonomy): domain Bacteria; phylum Pseudomonadota; class Alphaproteobacteria; order Acetobacterales; family Acetobacteraceae; genus CAIMOR01. The sequence goes on from CANFIE010000058.1 coordinate 7,371, forward strand.
GCTGAACGGCATGTTCCAGCCCATTGCCGGGCAGATCGCTGACCGCATCGGAGGCCGCCAGGTGCTGATAGGCGGCGCGCTGCTGCAGATTGTGGGCACCGTGGGCATGGCCATGGCCGAGACGCTGGGGGTGTTCACCATCTTCGCCGGCATTGTCATGGGCATTGCGGTGTCCTGCGCCGGCATGCCGATCATCAACGCGACGCTGACGCGGCTGCTGCCCGAAAGCCAGCGCGGCCGGGCGGTGGGGCTGGGTACGGCGGGGTCCAGCTTCGGCCAGTTCCTGGTGGTGCCGCTGGTGCAGTTGGGCATTTCCGGCTTTGGCTGGCAGACCGCCATGTTCTGCGTGGCCGGCGCCGCCATGCTGATGGTGCCGCTGGCCCTGCCGCTGAATGACAGCCCGAAGCCCAAGGTGGCTGGTGCCGCCGTGGTGGCGGAACAAACCGCCGGCCAGGCGCTGAAGGCGGCGCTTTCGGACAAATCCTTCTGGTTCCTGTTCTTCGGCTTCTTCGTCTGCGGGGTGCATGTCAGCTTCCTCGGCATCCATCTGCCGGGCTTCGTGGCTTCGTGCCATTTGCCCACGGCGGTGGGGGCGGCGGCCATCAGCCTGATCGGGCTGTTCAACATTGCCGGCTCGCTCGGCGCCGGGGAGCTTTCAACCCGTTGGAAGCGCAAGGAATTGCTGGTGTGCATCTATGCCGCGCGGGGCGTGGTGATGTCGGTATTCCTGTTCAGCCCGAAAACCACCGAGACGGTGCTGATCTTCTCGGCGGTGATGGGGATTTTGTGGCTTTCCACCGTGCCGCCCACGGTGGCGCTGTGCGCCCGCAACTGGGGCACGCGCTGGCTGGCCACCATCTTCGGGCTGGTGTTCCTGTCGCATCAGATGGGCGGCTTCACCGGGGCTTACCTGGGCGGGGTGATCTTTGATGCCACCGGCAGCTACGACCTGATGTGGAGCATCTGCATTGCCGCCGCCGCCTTTGCCGCGCTGGTGCATCTGCCGGTGCGCGATGGGGCGCCGAAGCCGGTGCTGGCGGCGGCTTAGAGCCTGATCGGCGGAGGCGGGAACGCCGCGCGCCGTGAATCAGTCTCTCGAACTAGCCATATCTGCCGGGGGCGTTAAATAGGCGCCCCCGGTGCGCGCCCGCATCGGGTGGCCCTGAGGGGGAGAAAGCGGATGCGTCGCCGTTTGATGCTGACCGGCATGCTGGCCATGCCGAGCCTGGCGCTGGCCCAGCGCACCCCGCCGCCGCATGCCTGGATTTTCGGCAGCTGGACCGGCGGGCAATTCCCAGCCGGGGATAGCAGCGGGCCGGAATGCTTCGGCAACCCGACCGTGGTGTTCACGCGCGAATTGGTGATGCGCGCCACGGCGCTGGACCTGACCATGCGCCAGCGCAGCATTGAAACCGTGGCGCTGGCGCCGAATGGGCTGGAGTTTCGGCTGATGCCGCTGGGCGGGCAGGGCACGCGCATTCCCGCCGATTACGGCTTTGGCTGCGGCGGCAACCCCAACCTGCTGCGGGTGGAGCGCAAGGGGCCGAACGAGATCACCTTTCCCGGGTGCCGGGAATTTCCCTCACCGTTGAAGCGCTGCACCACCGCGCCCTGACATAAGGTTTGACCATGCGTATTGCCCTGATCCACGCCCTGCGCCATTCGCCGCCGCCGATTGAGGCCGCCTTCCGCGCCGCCTGGCCCGAAGCCACGCTGATGAACCTGCTGGATGACAGCCTTTCGGCCGACCTGGCCCGCGCCGGTGCGCTGGATGAGGTGATGACCGGGCGCTTCCTGACCCTTTCGCGCTATGCCGTGGCCACGGGGGCGGATGCCATCCTGTTCACTTGCTCGGCCTTTGGGCCGTGCATTGAGGCGGTGGCGGCGGAACAGGCCGGGCGGCCGGTGCTGAAGCCGAATGAGGCGATGATTGAGGAGGCGGTGAAGCAGGGCAAGAAGATCGGCCTGCTGGCCACCTTCGCGCCCACGCTGGAGAGCATGCCGCCGGAATTCCCCGCCGGGGTTGAGGTAAAGTGCAAGCTGGCCGAGGGCGCGCTGGCGGCGATGGACCGCGGTGATTTTGCCGAGCATGACCGCCTGGCCGCCGAAGCGGCGAAGGATTTGGCGGATTGCGACGTGATCGCGCTGGCGCAGTTCAGCCTGGCGCGGGCCAAGCCGCTGGTGGAAGCCGCCACCGGCAAGCCGGTGCTGACCACGCCGGACAGCGCGGTGCGCAAGCTGCGGCGGATGCTGGGGGCCTGAGCGGCCCTTTTTACGGATTTAGGATTTTACCGCTTTAGCGTCTGGTCGTCGCTGGTGGCATCATCGGCGGCGTGAATCAGCCGCCTTCAACGCCGGGGCGCGGTCCACGGGGCCGAAGCCGCGGCGGTGATGCGGGCTTGCGCCGTGTTCCGCCAGCGCGGCGCGGTGCATGGCGGTGGGGTAGCCGGCGTGCTGGGCGAAGCCATAGGCCGGCCAGCGCGGGTGCAGCCGGGCCATGGCGCGGTCCCTGACCACCTTGGCCAGAATGCTGGCGGCGGCGATGGAGAGGCTGATGCCGTCTCCGCCCACCAGGCATTGGGTGGGGCAGGGCAAAGGTGGCGGGCGGTTGCCGTCTATCAGTGCCAGTGCGGGCAGGCTGGGCAGGCGGGCGATGGCACGGGCCATGGCCAAATGGGTGGCGCGGAGAATGTTGATCTGGCCGATTTCGGCGGCCGAGGCGGCACCGATGCCGTATTCCAGCAACCCCTCGGCGGCGGCTTGCAGCAGGGCGGCGAAGGCGGCCTGACGGGCGGCGACGTTGAGGCGCTTGCTGTCATCCAGCAGCCGGGCCAGGGCGGCGGGGGGCGGGCCGGCGAAGACCACGGCCCCGGCCATGACCGGGCCGGCCAGCGGACCTCGGCCGGCTTCATCCACCCCGGCGACGCGACCACCGACCTGCGACTCGTATTCGAAATGCGGCATTAGAGCACTATGCGCCCTGTTGGGCGCATTTCGTGCTCTACAACTATTTGAAACTAGAGCAAGAAATCCGTTCTGATGATTCCATCAGAACGGATATTGCTCTAGCCCTGCGGTTGCTTGGGAGACTGGTGGGCGGCCTGGGGCGAGTCCGCCTTGGCCGATCAGGCTCTATAGCAGCGCCAACTGCCGTTCTGGCACGCGGGGGGCGGCGAACTGGGTGCAGTCCAGCCCTTGGCCGGTGGAGTTGGCGCGGCCGATGCCCAGCCGGGCGGTGGCCACGGCGAAGCGCTTGGCCAGCATGTCGGCATAAGGCCCGGAGCCAACCTGACGCTGGCCGAATTCGCTGTTGTTGAGCTGCCCGCCCCGGGTTTGCCGCACCAGGGCCAGCACGCGGGCGGCACGGTCGGGGAAGTGCTGGTGCAGCCATTCCTCGAACAGCTGCTTGATCTCCAGCGGCAGGCGCAGCAGCACATAGCCGGCGCGGGTGGCGCCATGGGCGGCGCTACGTTCCAGAATGCGTTCCAGCTCGGCGTCGTTCAGCCCGGGGATCATGGGCGCGGCCAGCACGCCCACGGGAATGCCGGCCTGGGCCAGAGCCTGCATGGCGGCGAGGCGGCGCGCCGGGCTGGCGGCGCGGGGTTCCATGCGGCGGGCCAGGGTGGCATCCAGCGTGGTGATGCTGAGGCAGACATGCACCAGGTTGCGGGCGGCCAGGCGCTTCAGGATATCCAGGTCGCGCAGGATGCCGGCCGATTTGGTGACGATGGTGACCGGGTGGCCGAAGCGTTCCAGCACCTCCAGCACCTGGCGGGTGATCTGCAACGTGCGTTCGATGGGCTGGTAGGGGTCGGTATTCGCGCCCAGGGCCACCGGGCGGGCGATGTAGCCGGGGCGGGAGAGTTCCTTTTCCAGCAGGGCCGGCAGTTCCGGCTTGAACATCAGCTTGGTTTCGAAATCCAGGCCGGGGGAATAGCCGACATAGGCGTGGCTGGGGCGGGCGTAGCAATAGACGCAGCCATGCTCGCAGCCGCGATAGGGGTTGAGCGAGCGGTCGAAGCCGATATCGGGGCTGTCATTCCAGCTCAGCGCGGATTTGGCGCGCTCGCGGATCAGCGTGGTGGGCAGGGGCGGCAGTTCGGCCAGGTCCAGCATGCTGGACCAGCCATCGTCGAAGGCCTCGCGCGCCGTGCTCTCAAACCGGATGGCCGGGTTGGAGATGGCGCCCCGCCCCTTGCGCATCCCGGGGAGGATCGCCGAGGCTACATGCGGAAAACCGTCCGGCATGGTCTGTGTTCCTCGTGTGTTCTGGTAGTTTGTGCCTGAAGCTGCGACTGATCGTCAAGAACATAATGAGAACTTACGCATTGGAATTTGCGTGCTGGCAATTGTCATTCCCACCCTGAACGCGGCGCGCGGCCTGCCCGCCACCCTGGCCGCCTGTGCCGAGGCGCGGGCGCCGGTGGTGATTGCCGATGGCGGCAGCCGCGACGGCACCCAGGCGCTGGCGCTGGAACTCAATGCGCAACTGGTGCTGACGCCCAAGGGGCGGGGGCCGCAGCTGGCCGCCGGGGCGCGGGCCACGCCGGCGGAATGGCTGCTGTTTCTGCATGCCGATACACGGCTGGCGCCGGGCTGGTACGCCGCCGCGCAGCGCCACATGGCCGAGGCGCCGGGCTGCGCGGGGTATTTCCGCTTTGCGCTGGATGACGCGGCGCCCGAGGCCAGGCGGCTGGAGCGACGCGTGGCCTGGCGCTGCCGGGCGCTGGCGCTGCCGTATGGGGACCAGGGGCTGCTGATCTCGCGGGCGCTGTATGAGGAAGTGGGTGGGTTTCGGCCGCTGCCGCTGATGGAGGATGTGGATTTGGTGCGGCGGCTGGGGCGGCGGCGGTTGCGGGCGCTGCCGGTGGCGGCGGTGACCTCGGCCGAGCGCTGGCGGCGGGATGGCTGGCGAAGGCGTTCGGCGCGTAACCTGGTTTGCCTGGGGTTGTGGTTCCTGGGGGTGCCGCCCCGGGTGATCGCGCGGCTTTATGCATAAGGATATCCTGATACTTTTTGCCCGGGCGCCGCGGCTGGGGCAGGTGAAGCGGCGGCTGGCGCGGGAGGTGGGGGCGCTGGCGGCGCTGCGCTTCCACAAGGGGCAGTTGGCGCGGCTGACCCGGGTGATGCGTCGCGAGCGGCGCTGGACCACGGTGCTGGCGGCCACGCCGGACCGGGCCTTCATGCGCAGCCCGTTTCGGCGGCTGGCGCAGGGGCGCGGCGATTTGGGCCAGCGGATGCAGCGGGCGCTGGGGCGGTTCCGGCGGGCGGTGCTGGTGGGCAGCGATATTCCGGGGCTGGGGGCGGCCGAGGTGGCGGCGGCGTTTCGGGCGCTGGGGCGGGCCGATGCGGTGTTTGGCCCGGCGGAGGATGGCGGGTTTTACCTGGTGGGGTTGGGGCCTCGGCGGCCGGCGCGGCCCTTTGCGGGGGTAAGATGGTCCTGCGAGGACACGCTGGCGGATACGCTGCGGAACTGCGCCGGGCGGCGGGTGGCGCTGGTGCGGCGCCTGCGCGACGTGGATACCGCCGCCGACCTGCGGGCGCTGCACCCCCGGCTTTAATGCCGCGCAAGGCCGTGCCAGCATGGCCGCAAAGGGAGAACTTCCATGACCACGCAAATCGGCATGCTGCTGTTTCCGCGCCTGACCCAGTTGGATATGACCGGGCCGTTCGAGGTGTTTTCACGCCTGCCCGACAGCCAGGTGCGCCTGGTGTGGAAGGAAGCCGGGGCGGTGCGGGCCGATACCGGGATCATCATGCTGGCGGATACCGCGATGGCCGAATGCCCGCAGCTGGATGTGATCTGCATTCCCGGCGGCCCCGGCGTGGCGGCGCTGATGGAGGACCCCGAGGTGCTGGCGTTTCTGCGCGCCCAGGCACCGGGGGCGCGCTACGTCACCAGCGTTTGCACCGGCGCGCTGGTGCTGGGCGCGGCTGGGCTGTTGCAGGGCAAGCGGGCGACGACGCATTGGGCGAGCCATGACTTTCTGGCTGCGCTGGGCGCCACGCCGGTGGAGGCGCGGGTGGTGCGCGACGGCAATGTGCTGACCGGCGGCGGGGTGACGGCGGGGATTGATTTCGCGCTGACCCTGGCGGCCGAGATGGCCGGGCCGGCGGTGGCGCAGGCGATTCAGCTGGCGATTGAATATGCGCCGGCGCCGCCCTTCAACGCCGGCACGCCGGCCACGGCACCGGCCGAGGTGCTGGCCATGGCCAAGCAGCGCGGCGCGGCGATGCGGGCGGACCGGG
>CANFIE010000059.1 GCA_947446625.1 Acetobacteraceae bacterium
AAAACAACAACGAAAACAACAACAATAATAACGAGAACAACAACAACGGTGGTGACACCCCCCGCGAGAGTGGCAAGTCCAACACCTTTATTGTTGATACCGTTGGTCCGGACGGTACGATCAAGACCATCACCCAGGGTCCGAACGACTGCGACCCCGAGGATCTGGTCACCAACGTCAACCACAGCATCAACTCGCCGACCGATGACAGCGGCGATGACTCCGGCCCCGGCGGCAGTGATGATGGCCCGCAGCAGGGCGACATCAGCGACAGTTTGTCGGAAGACGGTGTGCTGCAGGTGAAGGTGTGCGGCGAGGCTGACTCGACCGTTTCGCTGTACCTGGACGGCGTGGATGGCGACGGCAACCCGACCCACACGCTGGTCGACCCGAGCTGGTACACCGTTTCGGAATCCGGTGGCGGCGAGGGTGAGGACCATGGCAGCGACGCCACCTACACCATCACCTTCAAGCCTGGTCATACGCTGATCGACGGCAAGTATTCGGTGCAGCTGACCGATTGCGCCGGCAACAAGGGTGACTTCTCCAACGAATTCACCATCGACACGCTGGCGCCGAGCGCGCCGGAAGTGGACGACATCACCGTGCCGTCGAACCACCCGGACGACCCGGAATGCGCGCTGGAGACCAACGTCAACAACCATCTCAACGTTTCGGTTGAAGGTGGCGATTATGACGAGGACGGCCCGTACATTGACGACGCTTCGAGCGAACCGACCGTGCTGGTGGTGTACACCGTCGCTGAGGGAGACTCGCACATCAAGGTGTATGCCGACACGGTGGATGGCGACGGCGATGTGGTGCACACGCTGATCGACCCATGCCACTACACGGTGACCGAGACGCCGAACGAGGATGGCACCAGCGTCTACACCATCACCTTCAAGCCGAACTACACCTTGGCCGATGGCAAGTATTCGCTGACCGCAACCGATTGCGCCGGCAATGAGGGTGACTACTCGAACGAGTTCGAGATCGACACCGTGCCGCCGGAATCGCCGGTGATCCTCTCGGTGACCGACCCCGATCAGCCGAACGAGGATTGCGACCCCGAGGACCTTGAGACCGCCGTGAACAACGACGGTACCTTTGACGAGGGCAACGGCAAGCACCAGGTGCTGCAGGTGCAGGCCGAGCATGAAGCCCATCTGAAGGTGTATGCCGAGGACGGGACGCTGATCCCGACCGAGGAATACTCGGTGGTTGAGTCGGAAGACAGCCCGGGCCAGTACACCATTCGCTTCCGCGATGGCTTCACGCTGGCTGATGGCAAATACTACATCACCGCGACCGATTGCGCCGGCAACGAGAGCGCGCCGTCGGAGATGATGTTCATCATCGACACCACGCCGCCGGATGCGCCGGAAGTGACGGACGTGACCGACCCGCTTGAGGGCGATAGCGACCCGAATGACCTGCTGACCAGCGTGAATGGCAGCGGCCTGGTGCAGAAGGTGACGGTGACCGCCGAAAGCGACGCGCACCTGAAGGTGTACGACAATGACGGCAACCTGATCTCCGAGGAGTTCTACGACGTTGTGGAGCAGGAAGGTGAGGGTCGCAGCACCTACACCATCACCTTCCACGACATCGTGCTGGCCGATGGCCGCTATTCGGTGACGGCGACGGATTGCGCCGGCAATGAGAGCCAGGCGTCGAACCAGTTCACCATTCTGCAGCCGGGCGCGGTCCTGCCGCCGGTAGTGTTCCAGCAGGCCCCGGCGCCGGAACGGCCGTTGGTGACCGGCTACAGCAACCCGCCGCCGCCGCCGCCTGCGCCGCTGGCTGGCCTGGTGCCGCTGCCGCTGCCGCCGGCCATCGTTACTGGTGTGCAGGGTGCCAGCATCGTCAACAAGGCGAACAACTTCGACGTCATCAGCGAAGATGACGCCGATGCCGACCTGAACCGCAGCCTGCTGGATGACCAGGACAGCGGTATCCACGGCGCCCTGGGTTCCAGTGGTGAACTGGTGGTGCAGCGCCTGCCGCAGCCGCTGGAGACGCGGGTTGGTAGTGATGGCTCGATCACCCTGCCGCGCGACATGTTCTACTTCGGCAACCCGACGGCCTCGATCACCTACACCTTCTCTCGGGCGGGTGGCGGCAGCCTGCCGGACTGGGTGCATGTGAACATGAACGACCGCCGGGTGACGGTTGACCCGCAGCGCGAGTTCACCGGCACCATGTTCATCAACATCACCGCGACCGACCGTGACGGGCGTTCGGCCACGGTGCGGGTGCGCATTACGGTGCTGCCGCTTGAAGGCGCCGAACTGCAGCAGGGTAGCGACCGGGTGGTGCAGTTCGTGCCGGCCCGGAGCTTCGACCCGCTGGCCGCGCTGCTTGAGCATGCCGGTGACCCGGTGCTCGACGGTCTGCTGGGCAGCACGGCCGAGGGGACGACGCAGCTTGGCATGGGTGAGAGCGGCCGCGCTGGCTTCAGCCGCCTGCTTGATGCCGCGGCGAGCGGTGGCCTGATGCCCTGGGATGCGCAGGACGAGCGGGCCGCTGCCTGATTTGGTGCGGGGCGGCGGTATTGCGCCGCCCGGTGCCTGACGGAGAGAAGGACGGCCCGCCTTGGCGGGCCGTCTGCTTTTGGGGTGTTCACGTCACGTTACCGAAGACGCCCTATCTTTTTGGCTGGAACCGCCCACATGCTGCCCCGTTGACGCGGCATGGTGCCTGGGCCGCGCAGGAAAACCGGGCCGCATGAGCGTGACGCGATGAATGTGAGGGTTCCGACCGCGGCCGAGACCCAGGCCAACAGCCTGGCGGCGCTGATCAAGGCGGATAGGCGGTTCCGGGCCGCCACGCAGTTGGACGAGTTGGCCTTCGCGCTGTGCAATGAAGTGACCGGCGTGCTGGCCTATCGGCAGGCCATGCTGCTGGGCCGGGGTGAGGTGGGGCGGACCATCTTCACCCTCTCGGGTGCGGTGGCGCCGGGCAGCGACGCTCCCTTTGCGCTGTGGGTGAAGCGGCTGCTGGGCAATGTGCAGCAACGCATCGGCTCCGACCCGCTGTTGCTGGGCGCGCAGGATATGCCGGAAGCGCTGGCAACACAGTGGAATGACTGGCTGCCGCCGCTGCTGGTATGCGTGCCGCTGCGCCAGGGCGAGGTGGTGTTCGGCGTGGTGGTGTATGGCCGTGAGGCAGCGCCCACCGACATGGAATTGCAGATGCTGCGGCTGATGGCCGAGAGCGCCAGCTATTGCTGGGGCGCCTTGGTGCAGGGCGGGCAGGTGAAGGCGGCGGCGCTGCAGCCGCGCAAGCTGGGCACCATGGCGCTGGCGGCGCTGGCCGCGGTGCTGGTGCTGGCGCTGGTGCCGGTGCGCAGCGCCGTGCTGGCCCCGGCCGAGGTGATTGCCAAGGAGCCGACCTTTCTGCGCGCCCCGCTGGAGGGGGTTATTGAGCAGCTGAGCGTGGCGCCGAACCAGGCGGTGGTGGAGGGGCAGTCGCTGGGCCGGTATGACCAGCGGCGGCTGCGGACCCAGCTGGAAGTGGCGCGGCGCACCGCCCTGGCGCTGGAGGCGGAGGTGCGGCAGTTGACCGTGGCCTCGATCAGCGATGTGCGGGCGCGGGCGGCGATGCCCGGGGTGGAGGGCCGCTTGCAGGCGCAACTGGCCGAGTTGGACTTTCTGCAGCAGCAGTTGAGCCGGGTGGAGTTGCGTGCGCCCCAGGCCGGCGTGGCGGTGTATGACAACCCAAGCGAATGGGTTGGCCGGCCGGTGGCGGTGGGCGAGCGCATCATGCAACTGGCCGACCCCAACCGGGTTGAGCTGGAGATCCGGGTGCCGGTGGCGGATGTCATCGAGTTCGGCCCCGGTTCCCAGGCGCTGTTCTTCCGCAATATCGACCCCGATGCGCCAGTGCCGGCGCGGCTGGTGTTCCTGAGCTACCGGGCCACGCCGGGGCAGGATGGCGTGCTGGGCTACCGGATGCGTGCCAGCTTCGATGAAGGCGTGGCGCCGCTGCGGATTGGGCTGAAGGGCGTGGCCAAGGTGTACGGGCCGCGGGTTTCGCTGGGCTATTACATTCTGCGCCGGCCGCTGGCCGCGCTGCGCACCAGCCTGGGCCTATGATACGGCCCGACGCCCTGCTGGCGCCGCTGCGCGAGGAACTGGACCTGGATACAGGGCCGGTGGACGCGGATGGGGCGCCGAGCTGGACCATCTCGGACCCCGCGACCGGGCGGATGTACCGGATCGGCTGGGTTGAGTTCGAGATGCTGCGGCGCTGGCACCGGGGTACGCCGGCCAGTGTGGCGGCGGCGGTGCAGGCCGAGACGACGCTGGATATTGGCGCCGAGGAGGTGCTGGAGCTGGCTGGCTTCCTGGCCCACAACCACCTGCTGCAGGCGCGTGGGGAGAAGGCCACCGCGGTTTTCCTGAAGGCCAAGGCCGCCAGCAAGGAACACCCGCTGAAGGCGCTGCTGCACAAATACCTGTTCTTCCGCATTCCGGTGGCGCGGCCGGATGCGTTTTATGGTCGCCTGCTGCCCTGGGTGGGCTGGGTGATGACCCCAGGCTTCGTGCTGGTGACGGTGCTGGCCGGGCTGACCGGCCTGTTCCTGGTGGTGCGGCAGTGGGAGGCGTTTCTCGCCAGCTTTCCGTTCTTCCTGAGTGCGCAGGGGATCATTGGCGCGGCATCCTCCTACGCGCTGCTGAAGGTGCTGCACGAGTTGGGACACGGCCTGGTGGCCAAGCGCTTCGGCCTGCGGCTGAAGAGCGTGGGCATTGCGGTGATGGTGTTCTACCCGATGTTCTACACCGACACGACCGAGGCCTGGCGCCTGCCGGACCGGCGGCGGCGCATGTGGATTGGCGCGGCGGGCATGGCCACCGAATTGCTGGTGGCCTGCTGGGCGCTGCTGGTGTGGAACTTCCTGCCTGATGGCCCGCTGCGCAGCGTGGTGTTCGTGTGGGCCACCAGTGCCTGGGTGCTGACGCTGCTGGTGAATGCCAGCCCCTTCATGCGGTTTGACGGCTACTACCTGTTTGCCGACTGGCTGAACGTGCCGAACCTGCAGCCGCAGGCCTTTGGCCTGGCGCGCTGGCGGCTGCGGCGCTGGATATTGGGCGACCAGGCGCCCTGCCCGATGGAGCTGACCCGGCGGCGGGAATGGGTGCTGACCGGCTATGCCTACTTCACCTGGCTGTATCGGCTGACGCTGTTTCTGGGCATTGCGGTGGTGGTGTACCAGGCGGCCTTCAAGGTGCTCGGCATCGTGCTGGCGGGTATCGAGGTGGTGTGGTTCATCCTGCGGCCACTGGTGGCGGAGTTGCGCACCTGGCCCAAGCTGCCCAAGGCCCGGCTGCGGCGGCGCAACATCATGATCTCGGCCGGGGTGGTGGTGGTGGCGCTGGTGCTGGTACTCGTGCCGCTGCGGCACCGGATTTCGGCGCCCGGGCTGATGGGGGCGGAGCAGCGCAGCTATTTCTACGCCCCGGCGGCGGCCATGGTGGCGGCGCTGCCGGCCCCGCCCGGCAGCCAATTGGCCGAGGGTGCGCCGGTGGTTGAGTTGCGCAGCCCGGAGTTGGAATTCCGGCTGGAGCAGGCCCGGCTGCGGGTGGCGACCCTGCGCTGGCAGGCCGAGAATGTGGGCCAGCAGCGCGACATGGTGGCACGCTCTAAGCTGTTTGAACTGGAATTGGAGACGGCCGAGGCCGATTTGTTGGCGCTGCGGGCGGAGTTTCAGAGCCTGACGGTGCGGGCGCCGCTGGCCGGGCGGGTGCATGAGGTGCAGGAGGGTATGCGCCCCGGCGACTGGGTGCCGCGCGGCGAGCCACTGGGCTACATGCTGGATGCCACGCGCACGGTGGTGGATGGCTACATTGCCGAGGAAGACCTGCTGCGGGTGCAGGTGGGCGATACCGCCTGGTTCGTGCCGCGCAACCCGGATTTGCGCCGGGTGCGGCTGCGCATTGCCCAGATTGGCGAGGCAGCGCTGGCCGAGTTGCCCGAGCCGGAGGTGACGGAGTTGGGGCAGGAAGCGCTGCCGGCCCGCAAGTCTCAGGAAGAAAAGTACGTTCCGGTGAGCGCCACCTACCGGGTGCGGCTGGTGCCGGAGGAACCCGTGGCGCTGGGGCCGGGGCGGCTGGAGCCGGGGCATGTGCTGATTGCGGCGGCGCCCGAGAGCTTTGTGCGCATGGTCTGGCGCCGCTTTGTGGGTGTGCTGGTGCGCGAAAGCGGGTTCTGACGCCGGGTGGTTGAAATACGGCGGCGCCCGGCACAGGCTGGGGACGACAATCGGAGTCTTTTCGCATGAGCATGGCGCCGCGCGACCGCCACGAATATTCGGCCATTGTGGACCGCCCGCCGATGCGGCTGCCCGGCGGCGCCCGCATGGTGGTGTGGAGCATTGTGAACCTGGAGGTGTGGGACATCTCCAAGCCGATGGCGCGGCAGGTGATACCGGCGCCGACCGGCCAGGTGCTGCTGCCGGATGTGCCCAACTGGGGCTGGCATGAATACGGCATGCGGGTTGGCGTGTGGCGCTTCTTCAAGCTGTACGAAAAGCTCGGCATCGCGCCGACGCTGAGCATCAACGCCCGCGTGGTGGACGACTATGAGCGTGTGGCCAAGCAGGCGCTGGACGCCGGCTGGGAGTTCATGGGCCATAGCTGGGAACAGGGGCCGATCCACAAGGAGCCGGACCAGCGCGCCATGATCATGCGCAGCCAGGACCGGCTGGAGAAGTTCACCGGCAAGCGCCCGGTTGGCTGGCTTGGCCCGGGGCTGACGCAAACCTTCGAGACGCCGGAACTGCTGGCCGAGGCCGGGGTGAAGTACATCGGCGACTGGGTGTATGACGACGAGCCGACCACCATCCGCACCGCCAAGGGCCCGCTGGTGACGCTGCCCCACACGGTGGAACTGAACGACATCCCGATGATGATCGTGCAGCACCACGAGAGCGACTATCTGCTGAAGCGCGCCATTGATCAGTTCGACCGGCTGTATGAGGAAAGCGCCGAACGGGCTAAAATCATGTCGCTGGCCATTCATCCGTACATCTCGGGCCAGCCGCACCGGATCAAGTATCTGGAGCAGTTCTACGAGCACGTGGCCAAGCACACCGGCGTGCTGCACTGGAATGGCGAGCAGATGCTGGAGTGGTACCAGGGTGGGGCAGGGCGGTGAAACCCACCGAGCGGCTCAGCTACTCCCCCATCAATGCACGCCCGCCGCTGAAGCTGCCCGGCGGCGCCCGCATGGCGGTCTGGGTCATCGTGAACGTCGAGGAATGGGACATCACCCAGACCATGCCGCGCACGGTGCTCACGCCCCCGGCCGGCGGCGCGCCCATGCCCGATATCCCCAACTGGGCCTGGCATGAATACGGCAATCGCGTTGGCTTCTGGCGCATGGTGGAGTTGTTCGACCACTTCGACATTCCCGCCGTGCTCGCCATCAATGGCAGCGCCATCAGCGCCTACCAGCCCATTGCCGAGGCGGCGCATCAGCGCGGCTGGGAGTTCATCGGCCACGGCTTCAGCCAGCGCAACATGCAGAAGGTGGAGAATGAGGCGGAGGACATCGCCAAGACCTCCGCCGCCATCCAGCAATTCACCGGCAAGGCGCCGCGCGGCTGGCTCGGCCCCGGCCTGACCGAAACCTGGAACACCCCGGACCTGCTGAAGCAAGCCGGCTACGACTATGTCTGCGACTGGGTGCTGGACGACCAGCCGGTGTGGCTGAAGACCACCACGCAGCCCATCCTCAACATTCCCTACACCCAGGAATGCAATGACGTGGCGATGATGCTGATCCAGCATCACAAGGCCAGCGAATACCGCGACCGCGCGCTGGACCAGTTCCACCAATTGTACGACGACGCGAAGGACAGCGCCCGCATCATGGCGCTGGTGCTGCACCCCTACATCATGGGCGCGCCGCACCGCATGCGCTACTTCCGCGAGGTGATCGAGGTCATCAAGGCGCGCGGCGACGTGGCGTTCATGACCGGTTCGCAGATCGCCGACTGGTACCTCGCCAACGGCCCGAAGGCGCCATAGCAGCATGGGCATGAACAGCTTCCAACTGCTGAACGGGCTGACCTTCGCGGCCTTGCTGTTCATCGTGGCCAGCGGCTTCACCCTCATCTTCGGCCTGCTGCGCATCGTCAACCTGGCGCATGGCGCGCTCTATCTGCTGGGTGGCTATCTCGGCTACAGCACGGCCATCGCCACCGGCAGCTTTGCGCTGGGCGTGCTGGCGGCCATGCTGGGCGTGGCGCTGGTGGGGCTGCTGCTGGACCAAACCCTGCTCCGCTTCGTCCGCGGGCATGAACTGCGTCAGGTGCTGCTCTCGCTGGGCGTGGCGCTGGTGCTGAACGACCTGGCCCTGGTGGTCTGGGGCGGCGACAGTTTCACCGTGCCAACGCCGGATTTGCTGCAAGGCGCGGTGCCGGTGCTGGACACCTTCTACCCCAAGTATCGCCTCTTCGTGCTCGCCACTGGCGTTGTCACCTTCATCGCCCTCTGGCTGCTGCTCAACCGCACGCGGCTGGGCGCGCTCATCCGCGCCGGGGTGGATGACGCCGAAATGGTCGAGGCCTCCGGCGTCAACATCCGCCGCGTCTTCCTCGCCACCTTCGTACTGGGCTCGGCCCTGGCCGGGTTGGGCGGCGTCATGGGCGGCGCCTTCCTCGCGCTCTATCCCTCGGCCGATGCCGAGATCCTGGTCTTCTCGCTGGCCGTCGTCGTCATCGGCGGGCGCGGCAGCCTGGAAGGCGCCGCCATCGGCGCCGTGTTGGTCGGTCTGCTCAACACCATGGGCCAGGTCTGGTTCCCAGAACTCGCCTATTTCGTCATCTTCGGCCCCATGGCGGCGCTGCTCGCCTTCCGGCCGCTCGGTCTGCTGGGGCGCGCGGTATGAAGCGCCAACTCGCCTGGCTGCTGGTGCTGCTGGCCGCCGCCGCACTGCCGTTGCTGCTCAGCAGCTACCATGTGGACCTCGCCACCCGCATCCTCATCTTTGCCGTGCTGGCCATGTCCATCGACGTGCTGGCCGGCTTCGTCGGCCGCACCTCGCTGTGCCATGGCGCCATCTTCGGCGTGGCCACCTATGTGGTCATCTGGGCCAGCGCCAAGGCCGGCTGGGCAGCGCTGCCGGCCATGGCCGCCGGCGTGCTGGCCGCCACGCTGGTGGCGGCGCTGTTCGGCGTGCTGGCGGTGCGCACCCGTGGCGTTTACTTCCTGCTGCTCACCGTGGCGCTGGGCATGGTGGTCTGGGGCGTCTGCCTCCGCTGGACCACGGTGACCGGCGGCGAAAACGGCCTGCGCGGCCAGGATATGCGCCCCGCCTTGCTGGTGGCGCGTGAGAATTTCTACTGGCTGGTGCTGGCCGTGGCGGCGCTGTGTTCCTGGGGGATGTGGCGCTTCGTCAACTCGCCCTTCGGGCTCAGCCTGCGCGGCATTCGCGACAGTGAAAGCCGGATGCGGGCGCTGGGCTACAACGTGCCGCTGCATCTGTTCGTCGGCTTCGCCGTCTCGGGCTTTTTCGCCGGCGTGGCCGGGGCGATGTATGCCTTCTTCAACGAATATGTCAGCCCCACCAGCGTCGCCATGGCGCAAAGCGTCGCCGGCCTGCTCATGGCCATTGTTGGTGGCGTCGGCACCCTGTTCGGCAGCTTCATTGGTGCTGCCGCCATCATCCTGCTGGAAAACACCGTCAGCTGGTACACCGACCGTTGGCAGTCCGTGCTGGGGCTGGTGTTCATCTTCACCATGATCTTCGCGCCCGAGGGCATTCTCGGAGGATTGCGGCGTCTCGCCGCCTCGAAAGGAAGAACACGATGACGCTGCATCGCCGGACGCTTCTGGCTTCCCCTGCCGCCCTGCTGGCCATGCCGGCCATTGCGCAGCAGGCACCCATCAAAATCGGTGTCCTGGCACCGCTGACCGGCGTGCTCGCCTCGGGCGGGCGCGAAATGGTCGACGGCGTCACGCTCTTTGTTGAGCAGGCCGGCAACAAGTTCGCCGGCCGCAATGTGGAGCTCATCGTCGAGGATGACGGTTCCAACCCCGACACCGCTTTGCAGAAGGCCCGCCGCCTGGTGGAGCAGGCCAAGGTGGACTTCCTGATGGGCAACCTGCTGGCCAATACCGGCCTGGCCGTGGCCGGCTATGTGCGCGGCACCGGCACGCCCTATTTCATCCCCATCATCGCCGCCGATGAACTCACCCAGCGCGGCCGCATTCCCAATGTGGTGCGCGTGGCCGGCTATTCCGCCAGCCAGACCGCGCATCCGCTGGGTGATTGGGCGGCCAAGCAGGGCTACAAGAAGGTCGCCACCATCGGCCAGGACTACACCTTCGGGCATGAGCAATGCGCCGGCTTCAGCCGCGTGTTCAGCAATGCCGGTGGGCAGATCGTCCGGCAGTTCTGGCACCCGCTGAACACCTCGGATTTCAGCCCCTATCTCGGCCAGCTCGCCTCGCTGGGCGTGGATGCCGTCTTCGCCATGGAAACCGGCGCCGATGCCACCCGCTTCATCCAGCAATATGCCAATTTCGGGCTCAAGCAGCGCATCCCGCTGATGGGCGCCATGAACACCACCGACCAAAGCGTCATCCGCACCCTGGGCGCGGAATGCGAGGGCATCGTCTCTGCCGCGCATTTCGCCGAGGGCGCCGACGTGCCGGCCACCAAGACCTTCGTCGAGGAGCATGTGAAGCGGTTCAACCGCATTCCCTCGCTCTACGGCTTTGCCATGTATTGCGGCACCATGTGGGTGGCCAAGGCGCTGGAGAAGATCGGTGGCCGCGCCGAGGACCGCGCCGCCCTGCTGACGGCGGTGCGCGAGACCGAGTTGGACAACTCCCCGCTCGGCCGCCCGGTGAAGCTGGATAGCTTCGGCAACCCGGTCTACGACATCTACATCCGTCGTGTGGTCCGGCGCCCCGATGGCAAGTTCTGGAACGTGCCCTTCGCCAGCTACCCTGCCGTCTCGCAGTTCTGGAACTACTCGCCTGAGCAATACATGGCGCAGTCGCCCTACAGCCGCGACAACCAGTACATCCGGCAAAACTGATGCAGCCGGCGCTGGCATTGCAGGATGTGGTGGTGGCCTTCGGCGCCTTGCGCGCCGTGGGCGGGGTTTCGCTCACCGTGCCCAAGGGCCAGCGCCGCGCCATCATCGGCCCCAATGGTGCGGGCAAAACCACGCTGTTCCACGCCATCAGCGGCGTGGTGCAGCCCACTTCCGGCAAGGTCATCTTCGAGGATGCCGACATCACCGCGCTGCCACCGCATCGGCGGGCGCGGCGCGGCATGGGTCGCACCTTCCAGATCACCAACCTTTTCCCCACGCTTACCGTGCGGCAAAACCTGTTCCTGGCGCTGCGCGGCGTCTCGCCCGGCAAGTTCAACCTGTTCGGCCATGCCCGCCCCACCGCCGAGGAACAGCAGCGCAGTGCGGCGGCCCTCAGCCTCGCCCGGCTGGAAGGGCGTGAGGATATCGCGGTCGCCAACCTCTCCTATGGCGAGCAACGCCAGGTGGAATTGGCGCTGGCCATCGCCAACCAGCCCCGCCTGCTATTGCTGGACGAACCCGCCGCGGGGCTTTCCCCCAGTGAACGCGCCATGGTGGCCGAAGTGATCCGCGCCTTGCCCCGGGAGATTACCGTCATCCTCATTGAGCACGACATGGACCTGGTGCTGGGCCTGGTGGACCACGTGACCTGCCTGCATGAAGGCATGGTGCTGGTGGAAGCCCCGCCCGAAGGCATTCGTGGCAATGCCGCGGTGCAGGAAGTCTATCTCGGCAGGCCGCGGCACTGATGCTCGAAGTCGAGGACATCCACGCCTATTACGGCGAAGCGCATGTGGTGCAGGGCGCCAGCCTGCAGGTTGCCGCCGGCGAGGTTGTGGCCCTGCTGGGCCGCAACGGCATGGGCAAAACCACGCTGATCCGCGCCCTCATGGGCATGGCGCCACCGCAACTGCGCAGCGGCAAGGTGCGCTGGAACGGTACGTCGCTGGTTGGGCTGCGGCCCAACGAGATTGCGGCCCGCCGCATCGCCCTGGTACCGCAGGGCCGCCGGCTCTTCGCATCGCTCACGGTGGTGGAACACCTCACCTTGCTGAAGCCGGCCAGCGCCAACACGGGCTGGACCATGCAGCGCGTCTTCGGCCTGTTCCCCCGCCTGGCGGAACGCCGTGGCCATCGCGGCAACCAGCTTTCCGGCGGAGAGCGCCAGATGCTCGCCATCGGCCGCGCCCTGATGCTCGACCCCGAACTCATCCTGATGGATGAACCCAGCGAAGGCCTGGCCCCCGCCATGGTGCAGCGGGTGGAGGATGTGGTGCTGGAGCTGAAGGCCACCGGCCTCGCCATCCTGATGGTGGAGCAGAACCTGTACAGCGCCCTGACCACGGCAGACCGCATCTACGTGATGGAAGCCGGCCGCATGGTGGCGGAAACCACCGGCGCCGCGGCCAATGCCAACCCGGAACTGCTGCACCGGCACCTGGGCGTTACCTGAACCCGGCGGGCTGACATCGGCGCCCTGCCGCGCTTCAATGCCGCATGACCACAGACCCCTCCAGCATGCCCGTGCGCGTCAGCCTGCGGTTGGACCTTGCCTCGGGCGGCCGGGTTGGCCCCGGCAAGGTGGCGCTGCTGGAAGCCATTGGTGAAGCCGGTTCCATCTCCGGCGCTGCCCGCTTGCTCGGCATGTCCTACCCCCGCGCCTGGAAGCTGGTGGAAGCCATGGATGCCGAACTCGGCATCACCGTGGTCACCCGCGCCCCCGGCGGCCAGCGCGGCGGCGGCGCGGCGCTTACCCCGGCCGGCCGCGCCATCATCACCCGCTACCGCACGCTGGAGGCAGCGGCGCAGCAATTGGCCGGGCCGGCGCCCAGCAAGCCCGCCCCATGATTCAATGGAAGGCGTAGGCGTCCATCCGCAGCATGCCGTAGTTGTTGCTGCTGTGCAGCCGCTCGGCCTGCATCGCTTCGCCGCCCGCGCCCATGGCCACGAACAGTGGCAGCAGATGTTCCTCGGTGGGGTGTTGCTGCGCCGCAAAGGGCGCCTGCCGCCGATAGGTCAGCAGGTCGCAGCGCCGCCCCTGCATCACCGCCGCATCCATCCAGTCACT
Source organism: Acetobacteraceae bacterium (assembly GCA_947446625.1). Lineage (GTDB taxonomy): Bacteria > Pseudomonadota > Alphaproteobacteria > Acetobacterales > Acetobacteraceae > CAIMOR01. The sequence goes on from CANFIE010000059.1 coordinate 13,125, forward strand.
GAAGGCGGTCACATCCGGCGTCTCCGGCGCATCCATTGGCTGGCCGCGGAAGCGGCGCAAATCATGCGTCCAACTGCCCGAGCCAACCACCAGCACGCCCTCCGCCCGCAACGGCCGTAGCGCCTCGCCCAGTTGGGCATGATGCGCCGGCCCCAGCGCGCTCTGCACTGAAATCTGCAGCACCGGAATCTCATGCGCTGGCCATGCCAGGATCAACGGGCACCAGGCGCCATGGTCCAGGCCGCGCGCGTGGTCCAGCCGGCTTTCCAGCCCGGCGGCGCTCAGCAAATCACCTACCCGTTCGGCCAGCTTCGGCGCACCCGGTGCCGGGTAGCGCAGCGCATAAAGCGGTGCCGGAAACCCATAGAAATCATGGATCGTCTC
>CANFIE010000060.1 GCA_947446625.1 Acetobacteraceae bacterium
CCACAGCACAAACCCCATCGAACGCCTCAATGGCGAGATCAAGCGCCGCACCGATGTCGTCGGCATCTTTCCCAACGAAGGTGCCATCACCCGCCTCATCGGCGCCCTCCTGCTGGACCAGTCCGACGAATGGGCCACCCAGCGCGCCCGCTACATGACGCTGGAAACCATCGGCGCCGTGAGCGACAATCCCACCGTCAGCCTGCCCGCCGTGGCCGCCGGACCCGGCGGCCCAGCCCGCCAAGGAGCACAACTCCTACACCACGCCTCGGGACACGATCTCGAGGCGGCAATCTGAGATGCCTCATCCCCAGCCCGAAGGCCTTTGTGCCTGATGTGCATGCCAGCAAGCCAAGGCCGGCACTTGATTGCACGTCCTGCATCGCCGGGCAGTCGCGCTCAACCTGAGGGCACGGATGCGCGTTCAAACCATGTGGTCCCTCCTTCGAGGGCGATCCCAAACGGGAATGTGACACATGGCGGCTTTCCAGGACGGCAACGCAACCGTTGCAACCATCGCGCAACTGAATCAGGCCATCACCGAGGCTGCCGGCGCAGCCAGCGGCGCCTATACCATCACCCTGAGCAGCGATATTGCGCTGGGCAGCACGGCGATGGTGGTCATCAACATGGTGGCCGGCGCTACGTTGACCATCGCCGGCGCTGGCCATGTACTGGATGGCGGCGGCACCCAGCACGGCCTTTCGGTTTATGCCGGCACGGTGGCGGTTGAGGAACTGGTGCTGGCCAACATGCTGGCGCTGGGCGGCACGGGTGGTGGTGGCGGTGCCGGCCTGGGCGGCGGCCTGTTCGTAGGCGCCAATGTGCTGGGCGACGCAGGCAATGTCACGCTCAGCAACGTCACCTTCAGCGACAACAGCGCCGTTGGTGGCCCGGGCGCCGGTGGCGCCAATGGTGGCTATGGCGGCGGCCTGAGCGGCTATGGCGGCCTGCCGCCGCACACGGGGGGTGGCCCTGCGGCCTCTGGCGATGATGGTGGATTTGGCGTGGGCGGCGGCGGCAGTGGCTTCAACCACGGCGGTACGGGCGGCTTTGGCGCGGGCGGTGGCGTTGGCCTGCGCGGCGGCGATGGCGGCTTTGGCGGCGCTGGCGCGGGCGGCATCCATGGCGGCTATGGCGGGTTTGGTGCGGGCGGTGGCGGCGGCACTGATGGCGGCACCATGTATGGCCCTGGCATCGGCGGGTTGGGCAGTGGTGGTGGCGAGGATGGCCGCGACAGTGGCGGCGGCGGCGGTGGCGGCCTGGGCGCGGGCGGCAACATCTTCGTGCAGCACGGCGCCGTGCTGACCGTAACGGGCAATGGCAGCCTGGGCGCGGCCCTGGTGGCGCGCGGCATGGGCGCCGGTGGTGGTGGCGACGGGGCCGCCTATGGCAGCGGCATCTACTTCCAGGGCGCCAACACACTGCATCTGGCGCCGACTGGCCAGGTGCTGATCGCTTCTGTCATTGCCGATGACATGGGTTCGGCCGGCATGGCCAGTGACGCCAGCGGCGGCATGGCCAGCCTGATATTGGACGGCCCAGGCACCGTGACGCTGAGCGCCCTGAACACCTACACCGGCGGCACCAGGCTTGTGGCCGGCACGTTGGAGATTGCCGCCGGCGGCAGTGCCGGCAGTGGCGATATCAGCTTTGCTGGCTGCCAGGGCGCCACGCTGCAACTGGATGCTTTTGGCGCGGGTGCCTTCACCAACCACATCATCGATTTCGGCGCTGGCGATGCGATAGACCTGCGCGGTGCGTGCAATGGCCCGGCCAGCCTCAGCTATGATGGCACCACGCTGACGGTGACGGTGGGCGACAGCGTGGCGTGCTTCACGCTGGGGGGCGAAGGCATGCTCAGCTTCAGTGCCAGTAGCGACGGTATGGGCGGCACGCGCATCACCGCATGGGCAGCGGCACCGGGCGAGACAGCCTTAAACTTGGCGCTGTCGGCCGATACCGGCGCCAGCGACAGCGACTTCATCACCAGCACTGCAGTGCAGGTCCTCTCCGGCGGGTTGAGCGGCGGCTTGCTGTGCGGCGAGTTTGTGGAAGTTTCCCTGAATGGCGGGCTGACTTGGCACGCCGCCAGCACCCAGCCCGGTACTGGCGGCACCAGCTTCGCCGATGCCGTGACACTGAGCGGCAGCGGCATGCTTGCGGTGCGCGTGGCGAACCAGGCCGGCGACACCGGGCCCGCGACCAGCCAGGCCTATGTGGTTGAGGCGCTGGCGCCGATGGCGATTGTGCCGGCCAGCTTCGCGCTCACGGCCGGCACCACCCAGGCGCTGCTGGGCATCAGCTTTACCGACAGCCAGCCCGATACCAGCTTCACCGTGGTGGTGAGTGACAATACCGGCCTGCTGCACAGCACCGGCACGGCTGGTGTGACCCAACAGGGCGAGGACACCACCTCCCTCATCCTCACCGGCACCATCGCCGCCATCAACGTGGAACTGGCGAGCCTGACCTTGCACGCCAGCGCCAACCCCGGCGCCGAATGGCTATGGGTTTCCGCCACCGACAGCCTGGGCCAGCAGTCCTTGGGCCATGTGGTGGTAACCACAACCCCGGCAGCAGCCGTGGCAGCGGCGGTGATTGAGACGCCAGGCGCGTTCAGCCTGCTGGTCGGCACCACGCAGGCGCTGGCCGGCATCGGCTTTGCCCACAGCATGCCGGATGCCAGCTTTACCGTGTTTGTCAGTGACAATACCGGGCTGCTGCACAGCACCAGCACGGCTGGCGTGACACATGCGGGCGAGGACACCACCACCTTGGTCCTCACCGGCACCATGACCGACATCAACGCCGAACTCGCCACCCTGACCGTGCAGGCCGACGCCACGCCAGGGACCGAATGGCTGTGGGTTTCCGTCACCGACAGCTTCGGGCAACAATCCTATGGCCATGTGATTGTGCAGGACCAACTCTTCGCCTGAGCCGAGTGCCGCGTGAGGCCTGGTGCCACCACGCGCAAGGCTGCGCCCCGCCCTGGCGGGCTTGGCATTGGCTGCCGCGATGCTGGCACCAAGCATCGCCTGCCTGGCTCGGCCATCAGCCGTCCGCCCCCTGCAGCAGTGCTGAAATGCGACCGGTGGAAGCAATGGCCATGGCCGCCAGTGCCTCGATGTCGCGCTCCGTCACTTCGCTTTTCAGCCGGGCCAGCACCAGGCTTGCCGTCACCACCTCCGGCGCCGCGAAGATCGGTGCCGAGACGCCGATCACCTCCGGGTCCACGTCGCTCAGCACCGCGTAGCCACGCTTGCGGATGGCCTTCAGCGCGTCTCGGAATGCCGGCCAGGTGCCGCCATAGCCCGCTGCTGAAATGGCGTCGGCATGGTGCAGGAACATGCGCTGCAACTGCGCCTGCGGCAGCCAGGCCAGGATGGCGCGTGAGGCCGAGCCGCGGAACAGCGAGAAGGGCCGGCCACGGTCGAAACTGGTCTCAATGCGTGGGTCGGAGCGGTCCTCGTAGATGCTCAACACCTGCACGCCGTAGTAGCGGCACAGCAACTGCGTGCCCGCCACCTGATTGCGCTGCGCCGCCATGATGGGTGGTGCCACGCGCAGCAGCGGGTCCGCCACGCGGATCTGCCGGTCCAACTCGATGATGCGCGGACCCAGCGCGTAGCCGCCACCAACCTGGGCCAGGAAGCCCGAGGCCACCAATGCCTTGAGGTAGCGATAGACAGTGGAGCGCGTGGCCCGCAGCCGCTCGCCGATCGCCTCGGCGGTCCAGACCGGCTCCTGCTCGGTGAACAGGTCCATTACCCCCAGCACGCGATCGGTTGTCCACCGCCTCGCAGGTGAAGGTGGAGACGGCTTCCAGGTCGTGGTGGGCGCGGCCTCAGCGGTCGGGCTGGCCGGCGGCGTAGGTGCCACCATCGGTCGGGCGCAACGCCTCGAAAAGCTCGCCCAGCGCGGCGTAGTCGCGATAGCCGCAGCGAGCGAGCGGTTGCGCCGCTGCCGTGTCGAAGCGCCCGTCCCGCAGAAAGGCCTCGGCGATGTGCACGCCCACGACTTCGCCAATGATGATCCAGCCTGCCAGCTTGGTGCCTGACGCGTCCTGCAACTGCATGGACTGCGCCACCCGGCATTCCAGCGCTGCCGGTGCGGCGGCCACGCGCGGGGCATGGACCATACGGCAGGGCGCCATTTCCAGCCCGGCGGCCTCGAACTCGTTCACACCCTCGGGGAAGTCGCCGGAGGAGATGTTCATGGCGTCAAACATCGGCCGACTGCACAGGTTGTAGACGAACTCACCGGTCGCGACGGCATTCGCGGCGCTGTGCTTCATCGTCTCGCTGGTGAAGGCCAACATCGGTGGCCGCGAATGTACCGCGTTGAAGAAGCTGTAGGGCGCCAGGTTCGGCACGCCAGTGGCGCTCAGGGTGGAGATCCAGCCGATGGGCCGCGGCGCGATGATGGCCTTGAACGGGTCATGCGGCAGGCCGTGGCCCAGGCGAGGTTCGTAGAACATGGGCGGATGCGCCTTTCTTGTTGGCGGTGCCGGCGGGCACTGCGGGGCAACCCGGTGATTGAGACTGGGCCAAGCGTCAGCTTGCTTCGGTGCTGCCCAACCGCGTAGCCTGGAAAATGGAAAGGCACTTTTCAGGGTATCGAAAAAATGGCGCGGAAGCCGAGTGGGACAGCCGAGGCCGCGCCGCTGCCGCCTGCTACCCGGCGGCTGGACAGCGTTGCCATCGCCGCGCTGCGCAGTTTCGTGGCGGTGGTGGAGGCCAACTCCTTCTCGGCCGCGTCACGCCATCTTGGTACCGCCGTCTCCACCGTCAGCAAGCACATCGACACGCTGGAACACCGGCTCAGCACCAAGCTGTTCGCGCGCAGCACGCGGCGGCTGAACCTGACCGAGAGCGGCGTGGCGCTGTATGAGCACTGCCGCGTGGCGCTGGACAGCGTGGACAACGCGGTGGAGCAGACCTTCAGTGCCACCGCCGTCTCCGGCACCGTCCGCGTGGTGGCGCCGCCCTCCTTCACCCATTGCATCCTCTCGGCGGCGCTGCCGATCTTTTTGGCGCAGCATCCGCAGGTGAGCGTGGACCTCAAGGTGACCACAGCTACCGTGGACCTGCTGCGTGACCGCGTGGATGTCGCTATCCGCATGACCCCGACCAGCGGTACCGGCGGCACGCTGGAGCGGATTGGCAAGGCACCTTCGGCACTCTGTGCCTCACCCGGCTATCTCGCGCGGCATGGCACGCCCAGGGTGCCGACGGACCTGGCCCAGCACCGCTGCCTCGCCGGGGTCAACTCGCCCTATTCGGAACGTTGGCCGTTCAGGGTAGGGACGGAGGTGATCGAGGTGCCGATCCGCTCCTCCTTCACCTCCGATACCGGGGAAATGCTGCGGCACGCCTGCCTGCACGACCTGGGCATCGCAGGCTTCTACCTGTTTCATATCCAGCCGGAACTGGATGCCGGCCGGCTGGTGCGGGTGCTGCAGGACTACGAGGTCGGCGACGGCCAGGTTTTCGCCCTGATGCCGTCCGGCCGCTTCATGCCGCGCGCCACGGCCGAGTTCCTGCGCTTCATTCGCGGGGTCTGCGCCGCGCTATAGCGTCGGATCGTCGCCGGTGCTCTCACCGGCGGCGTGAATCGGCCGCTCGAACGGCATCAGCGTGGCGCAGAGGCGGACCTAGAGCAATATCCGTTCTGATGATTCCATCAGAACGGATATTGCTCTAGCCGCGCACCAGCGTGCAGCCACCTTCGGCGAGCGGCCGGAAGGCGTCCTCGGCCGGCGTGGTCTGCAGCAGCTTGTAGTAGTCCCAGGGGTGCTTCGACTCTTCCGGCTTCTTCACCTCGAACAGATAGGCCGGGTGGATCTTCCGGCCATCCTCGCGGATACGGCCAGCACCGAAGCAATCGTCATCGGTCGGCATCGCCTTCATGCGCTCCACCGCAGCGCGCCCGGAAGCCTTGGCTGCGGCAACGCCCATGCTCGCCACCGCCTTCAGGTAATGCAGCGTGCCGGCGTAGCAGCCGGCATGCGCCATCGTCGGCATCAGCCCGCCCATCTGGCCCTTCACCCGGTTGGTGAAGGCGCGGGTGCGGTTGTTCAGGTCCCAATAGAAGGATTCCGCCAGAACCAGGCCCTGCGCCGCCTCCAGCCCCAGCGAGTGCACGTCGGTGACGAACATCAGCAGCACCGCGATCTTGGTACCGCGGCGGGTAATGCCGAACTCGGCGGCTTGCTTGACGCAGGTGACCAGGTCGGTACCCGCATTGGCCAGCCCAATGACCTTGGCGCGGCTGGCTTGCGCCTGCACCAGGTAGGAGGAGAAGTCGTTGTTGGGGAATGGGTGGCGCACACTGCCGAGCACGCGGCCACCTTGCTCGCGCACGAAGCGCATGGTGTCGCGCTCCAGCGAATGGCCGAAGGCGTAGTCGGCGGTGATGAAGAACCAGGTATCACCACCCGCCTGCACCATGGCGCCGCCGGTGGTATGCGCCAGCATCCAGGTATCGTGCGGCCAGTGCACCGTGTTGGGTGAGCACTGCGAACCTGTCAGGTCTGCAATGGCGCCAGTGTTGATGATGACAACCTTGTTCTTCTCGCGCGCGATGTTGGCGACGGCCAGTGCCGGCGCGCTGGAGACCACCTCGGCCAGGCAGTCCACGGCGTCGCGGTCGAACCATTGCCGGGCGATGTTGCTGGCTACGTCAGGCTTGTTCTGGTGGTCGGCGGCGACGACTTCCACCTTGAAGCCGTGGTCGCCGAAATCCTGAATGGCCTGGCGCACGCAGGCGACACCGCCAGGGCCGCTGATGTCGCGGTACGGCCCGGCCATGTCTGACAGCACGCCGATGCGGATGGTGTTGTCGCTGGCCTGGGCGCGCGCCCTTGCGGGAATGGCCGCGGCACCGGCGGCGGCGAGGATGTGGCGACGATTGAGGTCCATGGCAGGGCTCCCAGTTGTTGCAGCGCGCAGTATGAACGTGCGCTAGAGCAATATCCGTTCTGATGGAATCATCAGAGCGGATTTTTTGCTCTAGTTTCAAATGGTTATAGAGTACGAAATGCGCCCGTCAGGGCGCATAGTGCTCTAAAGATGGATGTTCCGCTGGCGGATGACGTCGCGCCATTTCGCGGTATCGGCGGCCAGGAAGGCTGGCCACTGCGCCATGGGCCGCACCGCCGGGGTTACGCCGAGCACCGCCAGGCGCTCCCGCACCTCCGCTGCCGCGAGGGCCACCGTGCATGCCGCATGCAACTTGGCCAGGATCGCCGCTGGCGTGCCGCTGGGGGCGAGCATGGCGACATCCTCGCCAACTTCCACGTCCGGGTAGCCGGCTTCGGCGAAGGTCGGCACCTCAGGCGCGACCGGTGTGCGCTGCCGGGCGGTGACACCGATGGCCCGCAGGTCGCCGGACTGCATGAAGGACAGCACCGAAGCGGCCGGCTGGAAGATCAGCCCCGCCTCACCCGCCAGCACGCCCTGCACCGCCGGGCTGCCGCCGCGATAGCCGACATCCGTCACCTGGATATTGGCGGCCTGGAGGAACATCTCGGCCGCAAGGTGCGGCGTGGAGCCGCTACCCGGGTTGGCGTAAACTTCCCTGTGGCCTGGGCGCTTTGCCAGGGCAACGTAGTCGGCGATGCTGCGGATGGGGGAGTTGCGCGGCACCAGCGCGAAGATCGGCATTGTCGCCAGCATGCCAACACCAGCGAAGTCGCGCTGCGTGTCGTATTGCAGCGGGTAGAGGTTGGGGGCGATCGACCAGGTGCTGCCGGGCGCTATCACCAGGTTGTAGCCGTCTGCCCGCATACGGGCCGCGGCCAGCATGCCAATCGTGCCGCTGGCGCCGGTGCGGTTCTCGACAACGAAGGGCTTGCCGAGATCGGTAGAGAGCCGGGCGCACAACACGCGGGCGAAGGCGTCGGTGGAACCGCCCGCCGCCCAGGGGCACACCACGTTGACTGTATGGTCGGGGTACGCGGCTTCTTGCGCCCAGGCGCGGCCAGGAAGGTTGGCGGCAGCCGTAGCGCCGCCGAGAAGGGCGAAGGCACGCTTGGTCAGTGCGCGGCGTTGGATCATGAGAACTCTCCCACCCATGGCGAAAAGGCGTCGGCTTGCTGCGGCGTGCTGACTTGGTCCCTGCTACATTCTTGCTTCGCAGGCTGCTGCCGCGATTGCTGAGTGCACAGCCTGGGCAAAGCTTGGCTGCGAGTAATCATGGAATGTGGAAAGGCTATTTTTCGGAATCGTGAAAAATGGGCCGGCGGCCTGCTGCGTCGCGGCTGCGGCAGCGCCCGGCTTGGTCAGGCCACGGGTTCGAAATGCGGGATCGCCGCCAGCAAGGCGGCGGTATAGGGCGCCTGGGGCGCGGCGAAGACCTGTGCGCTGTGCCCTTCCTCCACCACACGCCCGCCCTGCAGCACCATGGTGCGCTCGCACATCATCCGCACCACGTTCAGGTCGTGGCTCACGAACAGGAAGGCCAGCCCGGTTTCGCGCCGCAACTGGTCCAGCAGGTGCAGCACCACCGCCTGCACGCTCACATCCAGCGCCGCGGTTGGTTCGTCCAGCACCAGCAGGCGGGGGCCGGCGGCAATGGCGCGGGCAATGCCCACCCGCGCCCGCTGCCCGCCGGAAAGCTGGTGTGGAAACCGGTCCAGCAACGCCGCCTCCAGCCCGCAGCGCGCGGCGAATTCCGCGGCACGCCGGCGCAGTTCCGCCCTATCGCGCAGGCCAAGCAGGTTGCGCAACGGGTCGGCAATGCTCTCGGCCGCGGTGAAGCGCGGATTGAGCGATTCCCCGGCATCCTGGAACACCAGCTGAATATCGCGCCGCTTGGCATGGCGATGAAAGCGCGCCGCCGGCACCAGGCCGATCTCCTCACCATCCAGCTTGATACCGCCGGCATCCTGGTCCAGCAGCCGGCAGATCAGGCGCGAGATGGTGCTTTTGCCCGAACCGGATTCCCCCACCAGGCCCAGGCTTTCCCCGGCCGACAGGCTGAATGAAACATCGTCCACCGCCGGGGCGCCGGGGCCGAAGCTCTTGCCCAGTCGCGTCACCATCAGCAGCGGCGGGCCGGCCGGGCGCGGTGGCGGCGGTGGCAGCGGGGCGGCGCCAACCAGGCTCTGCACGGTGGAGTGGCGCGTGGGCGAGGCGGCCACCAGCCGGCGGGTATAGGCATGGCCGGGCGCGCCGAACAATCGCGCCGGCGGCGCCTCCTCCACCAGCAGTCCCTGCTCCATTACTGCGATGCGCTGGCAGTAGCGCGCCGCCAGCCCCAGGTCATGCGTGATCAGCGCCAGCGCCATGCCACGCCGTGCCGTGATCTCGGCCAGCAATTCCATCACCGTCTGCTGGGTGGTCACATCCAGCCCGGTGGTCGGTTCGTCGGCAATCAGCAGGCTTGGTTCGCAGGCAATGGCCATGGCGATCATCACCCGCTGGCTCATGCCGCCAGAGAGTTCGTGCGGGTAGGCGTCCAGCCGCCGCTCGGGGTCGCGGATCTGCACCGCGCGCAGCAATTCCAGCGCCTGGTCACGGGCCTCGCGCGCGGCAAGCGGGCGGTGCGCGCGCAGCACATCGGCGATTTGCAACCCGACCTGGCGGATGGGGTTCAGCGCCGCGCGGGGATTCTGGAAGATCATCGACATCGCCGCCCCGCGCAGCGGCCGCATGATGTCCCGCCCGGCCCGGGTGATGTCCTGGCCACGGAAGTGGATGCTGCCGCCGGTGATGCGGCCCGCCTGGTCCAGCAGGCGCATCATGGCCAAGGCGGTTACCGATTTGCCGCTGCCGCTTTCGCCGACAATGCCCAGCGTCTCGCCGGCATCCAGCCGCAGGGAAACGCCACGCAGGGCCTCCACGGTGCCATGCCGCGTGGCGAAGGCCACCCGCAGGTCATCCACCTGCAGCAGGACGCTCATGTGCGGAGCCTCGGGTCCAGGATGTCGCGCAGGCCGTCTCCCAGCAGGTTGAAGCACAGCACGGCAAACATCAGCGCCCCGCCGGGGCAGACCACCAGCCACCACTTGCCGGTGGTGATGAAGCGGGCGCCCTCGGCCACCAGGATGCCCCATTCCGGCGTGGGCGGGCGCACGCCCAGCCCCAGGAAGGACAGTCCGGCGGCATTGAGGATGGCCCAGCCGAGGTTGAGCGAAACCTGCACCGCCATGGCCGGCAGTACATTGGGCAGCAGGAAGCGCAGCACCACACTGGCATGGCTGTTGCCGGCGCAGCGGGCCGCTTCCACCCAGCCCTGGTTGCGCCGCACATTCACCTCCGCCCGGGCGAAGCGCACATAGAAGGGCAGGTTGATGATGGCGGTGGCGTAGATGATGTTCTCGACCCGGTTGCCCAGCGCCGCCACCAGCGCCATGGCCAGCACGAATAGTGGGAACGCCATCAGCACATCGACGAAGCGGCCCACCCAGCGGTCCAGCCGGCCACCGGCATAGCCGCAGAAGGCGCCGCCCACGGCACCCACGGCGAAGGAAAGTGTTACCGCCGAAGCGGCGATGGCCAGGTCCAGCCTGGTTGCCACCACCACGCGGCTGAACACGTCCCGCCCCAGTTGGTCGGTGCCGAACCAATGCGCCGCCGAGGGCGGTTGCAAGGCCTGCGGCACGTTGGAGGCGATGGGGTCATAGGCCACCAGGGAAGGCCCCAGCAGCGCCACCAGCGCCAGCGCCAGCACGCCAAGCCCGGCGGCGAGCGTGACCGGATTGCCGCGCAGCACCCAGGCGGCATGGCGCAACGTGGCGTTCATGCCACGCTCACCCGCGGGTCGGCCAGGCCATAGAGCAGGTCCACCAGCAGGTTCACCGCCACGAAGATCAACGCCATGAGCAGCACGAAGCCCTGCACCGGCGCGTAGTCCGAAGCCAGCAGCGCATCCAGCGCGTAGGAGGCGACGCCGGGCCAGGAGAACACCTTCTCCACCAGCACATTCGCCCCCAGCATGGTGGAGAAGACGATGCCCATGATGGTGATGACCGGCAGCAGCGCGTTGCGCAGCGCATACACCAGCACCACGCGGCGGCGTGAAAGCCCCAGCGCGTCGCCGGTGCGGACGAAATCGCTGGTCAGCACCGCCAGCATGGAAGCCCGCGTCATGCGCGCCAGCGGCGCCAGCACGAACAGCGCCATGGTGCAGGCCGGCAGCACCAGCTGGCTGGCGGCCGAATGCCAGGCCTCCCAGTCACCGGCCAGCGCCGCGTCCACCAGCAGAAAGCCGGTCAGCGTCGGCGGCTGACTGGCAAAAATGTCGATCCGCCCGGTGGGGTCCGGTGCCACCCCGGCCAGGTAGTAGAAGGCGTAGATGAACAGCAGCCCGGAGACAAAGGTGGGCACGCAAACCCCCAGCGTGCACAGCAGCCGCACCCCGTGGTCCAGCAGCGAATTGGGCGCCAGCGCCGCACCGATGCCCAAGGGCAGCGCGCAGCACAGCGCCAGAAGCAGCGCGGTGAAGGTCAGTTCCAGCGAAGCCGGCAGCCGGTTGGCCAGGTCCACCGTCACCGGCTGGCCGGTGCCCATGGAGCGACCCAGCCGGCCATGGCCGATGTCCCACAGGTAGCGGACCAACTGCTCGGGGATGGGCTTGTCCAGCCCCATCTGCACGCGAATGGCCTGGATTTCCGCCTCGCCGGCATTGGGGCCGGAGGCGAAGAACACCGCCGGGTCGCCGGGCAGCACGCGCATCAGCAGGAAGGTGAAGACCACCACGCCGAACAGCGCCGGCGCGGAAGCCAACAGCCGCCATCCGGCGCGGCGCAGCAGCGGAACCAAGGCTCAGGCCCGCTTCAGGTCGCGGTAGTCCACCTGGCGATGATACTGGTAGGTGTAGCCATCCACGCCCAATGGCATCACCGCGTCCTGGTTCGGCTGCCACAGCATGATGACCGGCACTTCCTCGGCCAGCACCGCGATCATCCGCTTGCACAGGCGTTCATATTCCGCCGCGTTCAACTCGTACCGTGCCTTTTCGCACAGTGCATTGATCTCGGCGTTGTTCCAGCTGCTGTAATTCCAGCGCTGGGCGCCAGTGAAGAAGTTGCGGAAGAAATAATCGGTGGAAGGCAGCCAGGCGATCGAGGTCTCGGTCAGGAAGGGCAGCTTCTTCTCGGTCACCAGCGTTGAGATCTGGGCGTCCGGCAGCTTCTGGATTTCAACGCGAATGCCGATGCGGCCAAGCGATTCCTTCACCAGCGCGGCCAGTGGCTCGCTGGTGGCGGCCGAGCCGACATTGAAGCTGAAGGTGGTGTCCAGGCCGTTGGGGTGGCCGGCCTCGGCCATCAGGGCGCGGGCACGTTCCAGGTTGGTGGCCAGCGGCAGCGGCTGCGGGAACTTGCCGTTGGTCGGGCTGCCCCGCCAGCTGGCGCCGAACAGCGGCGCGCCACGTTCGAACAGCGCCGCCTTGAAGATGTCCTGGTAAGGCAGCGCCGCCGCCACCGCCTGGCGCAGCTTCACGTTGTTGAACGGCGCCATCTGGGTGTTGAAGGCCACCATGGTGAAGGCGTTGAACTGCGGGGTGGAAACCAGCTTCACCCGGCCACGCTGCGCCAGGGTCGGCACGTCGCTGGCCTGCAGGTCAATCGACAGGTCCGCGTCACCCTTCTCGATCAGGCTGGCGCGGGTCGCCGCCTCCGGGATGGTTTGGCAGATGACGCGGCGGAAATAGGGCAGCGGGCCGCCCTTCCAGGCGTCGTTGCGGCGCAGGATGACCTGCTCGCCGGGCTTGAACACTTCCACGGTATAGGCGCCGGAGCCGGCGGTATTGGTCTTCAGCCATTCCTGCGCCCAGGGGTCCTGCGCCGTGGCGTGGGATTTGGCCTGCTTGCTGTTGAAGATGATGCAGTACAGCGTGCACAGGTTGGGCAGGGCCAGGCGGTCGGGCTTGTCCACCTTCGCCTGCACCGTGTGCGGGTCGATGATGGTGAACTGCTCCGGCTTGGTCCAGCCGCCGGTCTGCACCTGCACCGCCGCCAGCGAACGCGCCGCCACATGGCGGTCCAGCGACCACTTCACATCCTCGGCCGTCACCGGGGTGCCGTCGTGGAACTTCGCGTCGCGCTTCAGGTGGAAGGTGAAGGTCATGCCGTCGGCGCTGGTGTCGACCTTCTCGGCCAGTTCACCCTTGATGATGTCGGGGTCGAACACCCAGCCGCCATTGCTGCCCTGCTTGCGGCCGAAGGAGACCAGGCGGTCATAGATGTTCACGCTGATGCCGAAGGCCTCGCGCGTGCTGCCCGGCATGGTCGGGTCCAGGGTGTTCACCGAATTGCCGGTGACCTGGCGCAGCGTCTCGGCGCGGCTTTGCGCCGCGGCTGGCCGGCCCAGCAGGCCGGAGGATGCCAGCGCGATACCGCCGGCCATCATGTCACGACGCCTGAAATCCATGTCCCGTCCCTCGGTCATCCGTCGCTGATGCTAACCGCCAGCAAGGGCCATGCGAGCCATTTGCTGGCGATATTGCAGGCACACGAAGCCATTATGGCCAGCAAGGAAG
>CANFIE010000061.1 GCA_947446625.1 Acetobacteraceae bacterium
AAAAGCGCTCGGCCTGCGGGTGCCCTACATCTTCTCCATCACCCAAACCGCCAAGCACTGGGACGCCAGCTGCGCCATCCTCGCCCCCTTCGGCCTGATCTGCGCCATCGACCAAACCCCGGTGCTGGACACCAATAAGCTGAAGCAGAAGGCCGGCGGCCTGGTGTGGGAAGCGATGTTCGCCCGCGCCCTGTTCGGCACACCCGACATGGAATCGCAGCACGAACTGCTGAATCTGGTGGCCGGGCTGGTGGATAACGGCCAGGTCCGCACCACCCTCACCGAGCATTTCGGCCCGCTGACCGCCGCCAACCTGGCCCGTGCCCATGCCCGGGTGGAAAGCGGGCGCGTCATCGGCAAGGTGGTGCTGGGCGAGGCGTGAGGGCAGCCACTTGTCCACCAAGGTAAGCCTGCTCGGCATTTCCCTGGCCATTGTGCTGTTGCCCTGGCTGCTGTGGCGGCTGGCACCGGTGCGCTGGGTGGCGCCGCTGGCGGTGGTGCAGATTCTGGTGGGGGTGGCGCTGGGGCCTTCCGGCCTGGGGCAGGCGGCGCCGGAATGGCATGTGCAGCTCTTCACCCGCCCAGTGCTGGCGGCGCTGGATGGCGTGGCCAGCCTGGGGGTGCTGCTCTACGTGCTGGTCACCGGCCTGCACCTCAACAGCGCCCTGCTGCGGCGCGAGGCCCGACGCCTGGGGCCACTGGCCCTGGGCAGCGTGGCGCTGCCGCTGCTGCTTGGCCTGGGTGCCGGCGCCTGGATGCTGGGCGCGGTGCCCGGCGCGATGGGGCCGCTGGGCAGCCAGCCAGGCTTCGTGGTGGCAGTGGGCATTTGCGTGGCGGTAACGGCGCTGCCGGTGCTGGCGGCCATATTGCAGGAAATGGGCTTGCTGCACGGCCGGCTGGGGCAAACCGGGCTGGCCCTGGCGGCCCTGAATGATGCTGCCCTCTGGGTCATGCTCGCCCTGCTGCTGGCCCTTGCCGGCACTGCCGATGCCACTGCCGGCCTGCTGCATCTAGGCGCCGCGGCGCTGTGGTTCGCCCTGCTGCTGGGGGTGGTGCGGCCGCTGCTGGCCCGGCTGGCCGGCGCCGCGGAACAGGCGCTGCTGGTGCTGGGCGTTGCCCTGGCGCTGGTCTCAGCCGCCGTGTCCGAAGCCCTGGGCACCGGCTACCTCATCGGTGCCTTCGTCGCCGGGGCGGTGATGCCGGCGGCCTGCCGCGCCCCGCTGATCGCCCGGCTGGAGGTGGTGACCGCGACGGTTCTGCTGCCTTTCTTCTTCATGGCCACAGGGCTGAAGGCGTTGATCGAACCCGGCTCGGCCAGCTTTTTGGCCGTGTTGCTGGTGGCAGTGGCGGCCACCGTGGCGGGCAAGCTGCTGGGCACCGGCCTGCCCGCCCTGGCGCTGGGCTATGGCCGCGCCGAAAGCCTGGCCCTGGGCGTAATGATGCAGACCAAGGGGCTGATGGAAGTGGTGGTGCTGTCAGTGTTGCACGATGCCGGGCTGATCGGTGGGCAGATCTTCTCCGCCATGGTGGCCATGGCGGTGATCTGCACCGTGGTTACCGCCCCGGCGCTGCGCTGGTGCCTGGGGCCGAACGACCGGCAAACCGATGCAGCAGCACCGGCAGTGCCAGCAGCACCGCCGCCAGGGTGAACACCAGGCTCATCGCCAGCAATTCCCCCATGCTGGCGGTGCCCGGGTGGCTGGAAAGCGCCAACGTGCCAAAGGCGCTGGCCGTGGTCAGCGCCGAATACAGCACCGCCCGGGTCAGCGGGCTGGTCAGCAACTGCCGCTCACCGCCGCGCCAGGCCATGATGAAGTAGATGTCAAATGCCACGCCAATGCCGAACAGCAGCGGCAGGGCGATGATATTGGCCAGGTTCAGCGTCGGGCCAATCAGGGTGCAGGTGGCCAGCGTCACCAGCCCGGCCAGCGCCAGCGGCGCTAGCGCCAGCAGCGCCAGCCGCACCTCGCGCAGCACCACCAGCAGCAGCGCCAGGGTAAAGCCCAGCGCAATCACCCCGGCCAGAATGAAGGCATGCCGGATGGTGCTGGACGAAGCCTGCACCGAAATGGCCGGGCCGGTGGCCTCCGGCGCCACGCGTTGCACGGCGGCGGCGAATTGCCGCATCACCGCATTGCTGTCGGCTAGATCCTTCGGGAACACCTCAATCCGGGCGCGGCCATCCGGGGTGGTCCAGTCCCGCCGCAGTGCATCGGGCAGGTCGGCCAGCGTCACCGGCCGGGCGGTCAGCGCGGTGGCCAGCTGTTCCAGCGTGGTGTTCAGCCCGGGGATGATTGCCTGGGCGAAGCGTTGCCGCGGCAGCGCCGGGCCATCGCCCAGGCGGCGCAGCGCCAGGGCCAGACGGCGGATATTCGCGGCCTCGGCGGAAGCCCCCTGGGCGTGCCGGGCCAGGTTGCGGGCAAAGCCGCGCAGCGCCTCGGCCACCTCGGCATCATCCGGCGCCCGCCGAATGCTGCCAGGCGCCAGGGTCGGGCCGATCAGTTCGGCGGCATCCTGAATCAACGCCAGCTTGGCCGCCTGATCCTCGGGGATGAAGCTGGCTAGCGTCATGGCCGAGGCAACCTCGGGCAGCGCCTCCAACCGCGCCACCAGGGGGGCCGTTGCCTCCAGGTTGGCCGCCAGCACTGAAAGCGTGTTGGGCGTGGTTTCCGCCTGCCGCATCAAATCACGGAAGGTGGCCACCGATTCCGCCGCCGGGTCGCGCAGGTTTAGCGGGTTGAAGTCAAACCGCAGCGCCGGCAGCACCGCCAGCGCCAGCAGCGCCACGCCGCCGATGATCCGCGCCAGCCTATGCTGGTCTGCCGCCAGCCGGGCCTGCAACGGCGCCAGCTCCGCCCAGCCCAGCTCGGCGGTCTCGCCCGGCGGCTGGGTCCATTGAATCATCGCCGGCAGCACCGTCAGGCTCAACAGCCCGGCCACCAGCATGCCAAACCCGGCAATGGCGCCCAGTTCCGACAAGCCTTTGTAATCGGTGGGAATGAAGGCCAAGAACCCGCCGGCAATGGCCGCCGCCGCCAGCAGGATGCCCGGCCCGGAAACCCCGGCGGCCGAGGCCAGCGCGGCGCGCAACTCCAGCCCGGCGGGGCCTTCCAGTGCCGCCTCACGCTCCAGCAGAAAGCGCTGCTCGCGGTAGCGCACGGCGTACTGAATGCCGAAATCCACCCCCAGCCCAATGAACAGCACGGCAAAGGCGATGGAGAGTGGGTTGTACGCCCCAACCGCCAGCACACCGAAGGCGGCGGTGATCACCAGCCCCAGCAGCAGCGTGGCCAGCACCGGCAGAATCAGCCGCAGCGACCGCAGCGCCAGCCACAGCAGCCCGGCCACCAGCAGCAGAGACAGCGTGGTGTTCACCACCGCCCCCTCAGCCACCGAGGCGAATTCCTCATCCGCCATCACCACCTGGCCGGTCAGCCGAATGGTCACGCCCTCGTCGGCGTGCAGCCCCAGGTCGCGCGCCGTGTCGCGAATAACCTGGCCAGCGGCAGCGCCCGGAGACAGCGCGGCGAAGTCCAGATGCGGCTTGGCCAGCACGAAGCGCCGGGTTTCCAGAATGCTCGGCGCCCGCCCGGTGAACAGCGCGCCCCAATCCATGAAGCGCAGGCGCTCGGCCAGCGCGGCCTCGGCTGATGGTAGCAGCGCGGCCACGGCGGGGGCCAGGTCGGCCAGCGTGGCCTCGCCTCGCGTCACCCCCTCCAGCATCAGCCCCAGCGTCTGGGTCAGCCCGCGCAGGCTGGGGTCCACCGCCAGCGTGCCCAGCAGCGGCTGCGCCTGGATAATGCGGTCGGTCGTCTCGCGCAGTTCGGCTTCCGGCAGAAACAGAAAGGCGCTGCGGCGGAAAAACGCGCTGCCATCGGGCCGGGTGACGCTGGCAAACAGGTCGCGCCGGGCGGCCAGGGTGGTTTCCAGCGCGGCGGCGGCGCGTTCGGCCACATCGCCGGTGGTGCCATCAATCACAATGGCAATCAGGTCCTCGCGGTCGGGGAAGGCCTGGGCCATGGCCCGCTCGGTCTGCCGCCAGGGCAGGTCCTGGCGGAACAGGCGCGAGACATCGCTGTCGAGCGTGAAGCCATCCACCACCACGGCCAGCGAAAGCACCGCCGCCAGCAGCGCCGCCAGCAGGGTGCGGGCCGGGCGGCGGCAGGCGGCGCCGGCCATCCAGGCCGCGGCGCGCGAAAGCCGGGCAACCGGCGCTTCGTCCCGCCGGCCCGGCGGCATGGTGTCAGGCTTCACGATAAATCAGCAGGAAGCTGCCAATGATGATGAGGCAGGCCGGCCAGACCCAGCGGGCATAGCGCGCCATTGGCTCCGGCCCACGCAATTCCACCATGCGGGCGCAGCCGCCGATGATGGAGCAGATCGCCAGCGGCAGGTGGGAGAGCTCCACCAGCAGCAGGTCCTTGAAGTTGGCAATGGCATGGGTATGCGCCAACAGCAGCGCCCCGCCGGCCAGCATGGAAATGGGGAACACATACCGGTAGCGCCCGGTCAGCCGGCCCAGCCGCACCGCCCATTCCGCCAGGGCAAAGCCCAGCACCAGCAGCGCCGCCAACTTGTGCTGCACCACCTCGGGGTCGCGCAGGCTGGTCAGCAGGCCAATATCGCCCAGCGGCCAAACCTCGGGGTCGGACCGCACCAGCAGGAAGAAGGCCAGCACCAGGAAGAACAAGGGCCAATGCCGTGCGGCGGGCACCCGGCGCGACGCATCCAGCAGCGCCGCCAGCCCAACCAGCAGCACGGCAATGCCGGACCAATTGTGGTTGTACTCGCTCCAGGCAATGTCCTGCGCGTTGCGCGGCGGCAGCAAGCCCTCGCCCGGGGTGAAGGCCTGGGGCCGACCGGCGGCGCGCTGCTGCTGGGCCTGCCATTCGGCATCCAGCTGATTCTGCAGCGCCGGAATCGCCAGGTCCTGGTGGTTGGGCGAGGCCAGGCGCGGCACGCCGGGGGTGAAGCGCTCCACCACCTCATGCCAGGTCACCCGATCGTCAATCAGGTCTCGTGCCGGTGGTACGCTGGTGAGCGAACCGGCAATGGCCAGCACCGCCACCGCCACGGCCATTTCACATTCCACAAATCGCCGCACCGGCAGCAGGCCGAGGGGCGAAACCTCCAGCTTGTGCAGAATGAAGTAGTTGGCGGCACCCAGCGAAAGCAGCAGGCCCAGGAATACCATCTTGGTGCCGGCCATGGCGCCATAGGCGGTGCCGTACACCGCTGGTACTCCGCCGATATAGCCAACCCAGAAGCCCACCGCGCCCAGCAGAATCAGCCCCACGCCGCTGGCGGCAAACACTGAATAGCGCTGGCCCACGGCGCGTCCGGCCCGCTCGGGCAGGCGGAGCGACAGCAACAGCGCCGGCAGCCCACCAATCCACAGCGCGGCGCCCACCTGATGCAGGAAGGTGGCGGCCAGCAGCATGGCCTGGCTTTCGGTGCGGGCCATGGCGTGGCTCCCGCTGGCGGCGGCGGCCAGCAGCGCCACGCCCCCGGCCAGCAGGCCCCAGCGCCGCGCCGCGCTGAGCTGGCCGGCGGGGCGGGCCAGGGCAATCAGCACCCCGGTGGCCACCAGCCCGGCCAGTCCGGCGCGGACAAAATCGGCCCCCAGCACGCCCGAGACCGGCGATTCCAGCGTGGCCGCCAGCACCAGCACGGAAAGCAGCAGCCCCAGGCCGCTGGCGGCCAGGGTGGCAATGCCGGCACCATAGGTCAGGCGCCGGGCCTGGGCTTCCAGCTGGTAGCCCACCCCCGGCATGGTGCAGCCCAGCGGCACGGCCAACAGCGTCCAGAACAATATGCTGCCCAGCAGCACGGTGCGCGCCAGCAGCAGCAGGGTCTGCAGCACCACCGAGATGAAGCCATACAGGTCGAGCAGGGATTCCATGGTGGCTGCCCTTACCGGCCGAGAATGGTGAAGAAGATGTCGCCCCGGGTGATATGTCCATCCACCGCCAGCACCTGCCAGCGCAGCCGCCAGGCGCCGGCAACCAGGGTGGTGGGCAGAGGCGCTTCCACCAGCGCAGCATTGGTCTCGGGCGCCAGGGCCAGGGGCAGGCTGGAATTGTCCGGCCCATGCAGGGTCAGCCGGCTGCGGCCATGGTCAATGCGGCTGTTGAACCGCAGCGCCACCGCTGCCGGGGCTGCCCGCAACTGGCTGCCGGCCTCCGGCGTGCTGGCCATTACCAGCGCATGCGCCTCCGCACCGGGGGCGGCTAGGCCAAGCGCAGGCAGGGCCAGCAGCAAGGCGCGGCGGACTGGCCGGAGGGTCTGGGGCAAGGCAAGGCTCCGCAGGGCGAGGGATGGGGCGGCGGGGCGGGGTTCCCGGGCGGCGGCAACCTAGCCACACCTGCGCGCATATGCCAGCCGGCCGACCATTGCCTTGTTGCAAGGTAACGGCAAGCTGCCGCAAAAGTCCGATGACGCATGTATGGTTTTGGGATGGTCGGCGCCTTGGGGGGCGGCTGGCCAGCGGCCGGGAGACGGGTATGCGGATCATTCTGGCGCAGCCAAGGGGGTTCTGCGCGGGCGTTGTGCGGGCCATTGAGATTGTGGAGCGCGCCTTGGACCGCTACGGCGCCCCGGTTTATGTCCGGCATGAGATTGTCCACAACCGCCGCGTGGTGGAGACGCTGGAAGCCCGTGGCGCCCGCTTCGTCGAGGAGCTGGACCAGGTCCCCTCCGGCGCGGTCACCGTTTTCTCAGCCCATGGCGTCTCCCGCCAGGTGGAGCAGGCGGCCGTGGCCCGCGGCCTGCCGGTGCTGGATGCCACCTGCCCGCTGGTCTCCAAGGTGCACAATGAAGGCCGGCGCTATGTCGAACAGGGCCGCGTGGTCATCCTCATCGGCCATGCCGGCCATCCGGAGGTTGAGGGCACGCTGGGGCAAATCCCGGGCGCGGTGCATCTGGTGGCCAGTGTGGCCGATGTGGAACGCCTGGACCTGCCGCCAGAAACCCCCCTGGCCTATGTCACGCAAACCACACTCAGCGTGGATGATACGCGCGGGACAATTGACGCATTGCGGAAACGCTTTCCGGACTTGATTGGTCCGGATACAAGGGACATCTGTTATGCCACTCAGAACCGCCAATCAGCGGTACGGGAGCTTGCGCAACAGGTGGATGTGCTGCTGGTGGTTGGGGCTGCGAATTCGTCGAATTCCAACCGCTTGCGGGAGATTGGCGCGGAGCAGGGGATACCTTGCTACCTGATACCCGACGCCACGGCCCTGGACCCCGCCTGGGTGGTGGGTGCCGAGGCGGTGGGGATTACCGCCGGGGCTTCGGCCCCGGAGAGCCTGGTGCAGGAAGTGATCGCGGTGCTGGAGAAGCTGGCGCCGGTTGCGGTCTCAACCTTGCCAGGCATTGTTGAAGACGTGCAGTTCAAGCTGCCTACCGCGCTGGTTGATGCGTCGGCGAGCGCGGCGGAATAAGGGAAACTTACGCACAATGTCTATTCCGCTGCGTCAGCAGGCCAAGGTGGCGGCCTATGTTGCCAAGCAGAAGCTCTCGGGGCGCAAGCGCTTCCCGCTCGTGCTGATGCTGGAGCCGTTGTTCAAGTGCAACCTGGCCTGCGCCGGCTGCGGCAAGATCGACTATCCGGACCCCATCCTGAACAAGCGCCTGAGCGTGCAGGAATGCCTGGACGCGGTGGACGAGTGCGGCGCACCGGTGGTGGCCATTGCCGGTGGCGAGCCCCTGCTGCACAAGGAAATGCCTGAGATCGTTGAAAAGATCCTGGCCAAGGGCAAGATCATCATTCTGTGCACCAACGCGCTGCTGCTGGAAAAGCGCATTGAGGACTACAAGCCGCACCCCAACTTCACCTTCGACATCCATCTGGATGGCGACCGCGACCAGCATGACTGGGCGGTGAGCCAGAAGGGCGTGTACGACCGCGCGGTGAAGGCCATTGCCAACGCCAAGGAACTGGGGTTCCGCGTTGCCATCAACTGCACCCTGTTCAACAACGCCGACGCCGAGCGCACCGCCAAGTTCTTTGATGACGTGACCGCCATGAAGGTGGACGACATCATGGTCTCGCCCGGCTACGCCTATGAGCGGGCGCCGACCCAGGAGCACTTCCTGAACCGGCAGAAGACCAAGGAGCTGTTCCGCGAGGTCTTCGCCAAGGGCAAGGGCCATGGCTGGAAGTTCGGCAACAGCCCGTTGTTCCTGGACTTCCTGGCCGGCAACCAGACCTATGAATGCACGCCCTGGGGTAACCCCACGCGCAACATCTTCGGCTGGCAGCGCCCCTGCTACCTGCTGGGCGAGGGGTATGTGAAGACCTTTGCCGAGCTGATGGACACCACCGAGTGGGACAAGTACGGCACTGGCAACTACGAGAAATGCGCCGACTGCATGGTCCATTGCGGCTTTGAAGCAACGGCCGCGATCGACGCCTTCGCCAAGCCCTGGAAGATGGTCGGCGCCATGCTGCGCGGTCCGCGCACTGAAGGCCCGATGGCGCCCGAGATCGACCTGAGCAAGCAGCGCCCGGCCGACTACGTGTTCAGCAAGCATGTGGAAAAGACCATGGCCGAACTGGCGCACGAGCCGCCGCCGGCCAAGGGCGCCAAGCATGGCGGCTCCGGCTCCACGCGGGTTGCCGCCGAATAGCATGCGCCGGCCCTGCGCCGCGCTGTTTTTGCTTCTGCTGTCGCTGGCCGGGTGTTCGCTCGGCCAGCCCATTGCGCAGCAGGCGGTGGACTACAACCGGGCGGTGGAAACCGCCGCCAACACTTTGCTGCTGGCCAATATCCTGCGCGCGCGGGATGAACAGCCGCTGCATTTCACCTCCATTCCGCAAATCCGTGGCTCGCTCAGCATTGGCCTGAGCCAGCCCGGCATCGGCCTGCCCATCGCCGGCTCGCAACAGGGGCTGAATCTCGGCCTCTCGGGCATGAACTCGCCCAGCTTCGATGTCTCGACGCTCGACACCCAAGACTTCATCCGCGGCATGCTGGACCCCTTGGAACTGGGGGTGCTGCGGTACTATTTCGACCGTGGCTACCCTGATGCCATGCTGTTCATGCTGCTGTTTTCCGCGGTGACCGACCCCACCACCGGGCAGCGCCTGAGCAATGACCCGCGCTGTTGGCTGAACCGGCCGGACTGCCCAGGCGGCCTTGGCACCGCTGCCGCCGTGCGGGCAACGCTCGACGCTTCGGTGGCGCGCGGCCGCCCGTCCTTCAACATGTATCAGGCGCTCATCCCACTGGGTGGCCCCTTGACCGCGGCGCAGGTGGCCGAACATGGCGTGCTGCCGCTGGCAGCGGAAGGCAAGCTGCGCCTGGTGCCCCGTCCGGGTGGCCGCTTCCAGCTGTACCGCACCGAGCAACGGACGGCGACCTGCTACCGCGTGGCCTTTCGCGGCGATGTGGTGCTGACGCCCTCGGGCCTGACCGATCCCGCGATGCTGGCGCGCGGCAACAACCCGGTTTGCACCCAGGACGAAATCGTCGAGGTGCCCAGCGCCGTGGCGCACCCAGAACTGGCCCGCGCCCAACAGATTCATATTCGCAGCGTGCAGGAGATCATTCATTTCCTGGGCATGCTGGTGAAGGTCCAGTCTGGCCTGCCGCACCAGCCCAATGGCGCACCCCCTTGCATCCCCTTTGACCTGAGCCCCGACCGCGCCCGGCAGTCCTGCCTGTTCCAACTGCTGCCCGGTGAGGGGCCGGAAGGCGCCGTAACGTTCAGCCACCACGGCAGACCCTTCCATGTACCGCCCTTCCGGGAACCCAGCCCGGATGGCCGCGAGAGAGGGAACTACTCCATGCGTGTGCTGGCCTTGCTGAGCGACCTGGTGAACCTGAAGAAATCCTCCACCTCCATCCCCAGCACGCGCGCCGTGCAGATTGTAAGATGAGGTGGCTCTGCGCGCTGCTGCTGCTGGCCGGATGTTCGCTGGGCGGCACGGTGGCCGAACAGGCGGGCGACTACAATCTGGCGGTGGAGCATGCCGCCAACACCCAGCTGCTGCGCAACGTGCTGCGCGCGCGGGAAGACCTGCCGCTGCATTTCACCACGGTGCCGCAAATCCGTGGCTCGCTGAGCATCGGCCTGGGCCAGCCGGGCATTGGCCTGCCCATTGGCGCGCTGGCGGGCCAGGGGCTGCAACTGGGCCTGGCCGGCTCCTCCTCCCCCAGCTTCGACGTCTCGGCGCTGGACACGCAGGAGTTCACCCGCGGCCTGTTGGAACCTTTGGCGCCCGAGCTGTTCCGCTACTACCTGGAACGCGGCTATTCCGAGCAGATGCTGCTGCTGCTGATGTTCAACAGCGTGCGAGACCCCGAGAGCGGCGTGCGGGTGCTGAACGACCCGCGCTGCTGGTTTGAGCGCCCGGACTGCCCGCAACCGGTGCCGGCCAGCACCATCCGCCGCGCCTTCCTCACCAATGCCGCCAATGGCCGGTTTGAGTTCCAGTCCTACAACGTGCTCACCCCCGTTGGCCCGGCGCTGACCCAGGCCCAGGCCACGGAACCCGCGCTGCTGGCCGCATTGGGTGAGGGCAAGCTGGTGCTGCGCCCGGCGCGTGGCGGCCGCTACCAGCTGTTCCGCGAGGAGCAGCGGCTGGCCGCCTGCCGTTCAGCCCCCGCCACCGGGCGCGGCGCCGCGGCGCGCTGCCATGTGGAGGATATGGTGGAGGTGGCCGGCGGTCCCCAGGCCGAGGCCGACCGTCCCGGCCTGCAAATCCACCTGCGCTCGGTCGCCGATATCATCCGCTTCCTTGGCCTGGTGCTGCGGGTGCAGGCCGAAATCGAGGCAGGCGAAATGGCCGGCGAAGCGGTGCGTTGCCTGGCCTTTCCGCTGAGCCAGGAAGCCGAAACGGCCCGCGAAGCCTGCCTGTTCCGCCTGGTGCGCAACCCGGCCGCGGCGGTGCCCAGCGGCACGGCGCTGGAGGTGACCTATGGCGGCACGCGCTACCGGGTGCCGCGCTTTGCCGAACCGCGTGCCGATGGCAGCGAGCGCGGCGACTACACCACCCAGGTGCTGGCCCTGCTGACCGAGTTGGTGAACCTGCAGAAATCCTCCTCGGCCATTCCCAGCACTCGCGCGGTGCGGGTGCTGCGCTGAAGCCAGCGGCACCTACTCCACCTGGATATTCCCGGCCCGGGCAATGGTGGCAAAGCCAGCCTGCTCGGTGCGCATGAAGGCCAGGCTCTCGGCCGGCGTGGTCCGGCGCGGCGCGGCGCCCAGGTCGCGCAGCCGGGTGATGGTCTGCTCCTCCGCCAGCACCTGGTTGATCACCTGGTTGAGGTGCTGGACGATTTCGGGCGGCGTGGCCTTGGGCGCCATGAAGGCATACCAGGCGACGAACTCGCGCGGGTCCAGCCCCAGCTCCACCATGCTCGGCACCTCAGGCAGCCGTTCCGACCTGGCGCGCGAGGTCACCGCCAGCGCGCGGAACCGCCCGCCCGCGATATGCCCATACCCCGCACCCAGGCTGTCGAGCATGATCGGCACTTCGCCGGCCACTACCGCCACCTGCGCCTGCGGCGTGGTGCGATACGGCACCGCCGGCATGTCCAGCGCATGGCGGCGCTTGAAATCCTCCACCGTCAGGTGGTTCACGCTGCCCGAGGACGGCAGCGCATAGCGCCACTTGTCCGGCTCGGCCTTCACCTTCGCCACCAGCTGCGGCATCGAGGTGAAGGGCGAGGCCGGGTTTACCACCCAGACCAGCGGCGAGGTCACCGCCACCGCAATCGCGGCCAGGTCCGCCACCGGGTCCAGTGGCATGTTCGGGAAGATCGCGGTGTTGATCGTGATGGCGCCGATATGGCCGAACATGATGGTGTGGCCATCGGGCGTGCTGCGCTGCACTTCCGGCATGGCGATGTTGCCATTGGCGCCCGGCTTGTTCTCCACCACCAGCGGCTGGCCCAGCAGTTCCGAAAGCCGCGGCGCCATGATCCGCGCATAGACCTCGTAGCCACCGGCCGCGCTCGGCACCACGCAGCGGATCGGGCGCGTCGGCCAGCCGCGCGGCTGCGCCAAAGCGGGCAAAGGCAGGGCGGCAAGCACGCCAAGGGCAGTGCGGCGCGAAAGGCGCATGTTGGGTTCCTCCGGTATTTTCCCCATGCAAGCAAGTTTGCGGGCGTGAGGGAACCACCAGTGCATCGCGCTCTTGTCAGGCCTCGCTTCAGGCCGGCCGCTGGCCGCGCCGGGCCAACAGCGCAAACAGCATGGCAATCACGCAGGCGGCGGTGAACAGGCCGAAGGCGTTGATATAGCCCAGCATGCCAGCCTGGCGGTTGATCTCGCGCCCCAGCTTGGCGAGGTCGGTCACCGTCTCGGTGTTCCAGCCGCCCATCAGGTTGGGTACGCCCAGCACCTTGTTGTAGGGCGTGATCATCTCGGTCATCCGGCTGTAATTCGCCGTGGTGGCGCGCACAATCTCGGTCACGCAGAGCGAGATGAACAGGCTGGAGCCGATATTCCGCAGCAGGTGGAACAGCGACATCGCCTCGGCCAAATGCCGGCTTTCCAGCGTGGCGAAGGTCATTACCGTCAACGGTACCCAGATGATGCCCACCGCCAGGCCCTGCAGCGCCGAATTCAGCAGCAGCGTATCCACATCAACATTCAGGTCCAACTGCATCAGCCAAATGCCGGCCACCGCCAGCAACCCATAGCCCAGTATCAGGCCAAAGCGCGGGTCCCAGCGGCCAATCACCAGCGTGCAGGCAAAGCCAATGGTGGCGCCGATGCCCCGGTAGCCCACAATCAGGCCGATGATGCTGTCGGGGTAGCCGGCATAGGCCTGCAACAGCGAAGGCAGCAGCACGATGGGGGTGAAGTTCACCATGCCGTACAGCGTCACCAGCACCAGCCCCAGCGCGTAGTTCCGGTTCAGCAGCAGGCCCAGATTCAGGAAGGGCGCCCGCGCCGTCAGGCTGTGCGCCAGGAACACCCAGAAGGCCAGGGCGGCGATCCCGGTCTCGATGATGATCTCGTTGCTCTCATACCAGTCCAGCCTCTGCCCGCGGGAGAACACGAGCTGCATGCAGGCAATGGCGGTGGCCAGCGCCAGAAAGCCCAGCCAGTCCAGCTTGGCGATGGTGCCGGGCCGGTCCGGCGGCAGGGTGAAGCGCAGCGCCACCGTGGCCAGGATGCCGGCCGGCACAATCATGTAGAAGGCCCAGCGCCAATTATACGTCTCGGCCAGAACGCCGCCGAGCGCCGGGCCAATCACCGGGCCCAGCACCACGGTCATGCCGAAGATCGAGGAGACCAGCCCGGCCTGTCGGCGCGGGAAGGTATCCAGCACAATGGCATTGGAAAGCGGCACCACCGGCGCGCCGATGGCACCCTGCACAATGCGCCACAGCACCACGGTT
>CANFIE010000062.1 GCA_947446625.1 Acetobacteraceae bacterium
AGGCGCGCTGCGGGGCCGCCTTGCTGGCGCCATCTTCGGGGGCGATGCTGGCGCTGCCGGGGCGCTTTTCGCGCCATTGCCGCAGCCGTTGAGAGGCCTGAGCCGACCATGTCTGAAGCACCCCGGGCCCGGCCCGTTGCGGGAACCCTGCCTGGGCAGGCGGATGCGGCGGGGTCATCGGCGGGCCAGGATGCTTGGCAAACCCGCTTCACCCAATTGCCAACTGGCCAGATGGCCCAGGCGCAGGATGTGGTGGCGGGCGAATTGCGCCAGGCCGTGGACCTGCGCCGCCCGGATGGCACGGTCTGGCGCGCCTACACCCGCAACCTGGCATTGCCCGAGGAAGCCAGCGCGGTCGCGCGCCTGGTGCGGGAGGCGACCATCATTCTGGACCTGGCCGCCCGCGCCATTGCCGCCGCCGATACCGCCCGGGCTGGGCGTGCTGCCCCGCGGCCCTGGCCCGGCACCACAGCAGGCCCGCCGCGGCAGCCCTGAGCGCGACGGGCTTCCGCCACAGCAGCGCCCCGTGGCGGCGTTTCGAATTCTGAACAGCGACATGCTGGTGAAGCGCCCGGCATGGCGCGGGGTTGCCACAAGGGCGGGATTTACGCCTGCGGCAAGGCCGGGGCTGGCCGGCGGGGGCAAAGCTCCATAGCATCGCAACCGCAATGTGGGCGGGCGCCCGGCAACGGTGCGCCCGACAACCACGACAGGAGGAATGCGGTGCTTCTACAGGCGTGGAGTTGTGCGCTGGCGCTGATGCTGGCCGTTGTGCTGCCGCAGCCCGTGGCGGGGCAGGAAGCCTTCCCCAACCGAACGATCTCCCTTGTTACGCCCTACGCCCCCGGCGGCGGCAGTGACCTGGTGACCCGTGTGCTGGCCGAGGCGCTGCGCCGGCAACTGGGGCCAACCGGGGCGGTGCAGAATGTGAGCGGCGGTGGCGGCAACATCGGCGTGCAGCAGGTGGCGCGCGCGACGCCTGATGGTTATTCGCTGCTGCTGCACCACATTGGCATGGCCACGGCGCCGGCGTTGTTCGCCAATCCGGGGTTCGACCCCGTGGCGAGTTTCGCGCAGGTGGGGCTGTTCGCCGACATGCCGATGCTGCTGGTGGGCAACAAGGATCTGGCCGCCAATACCATGCAGGAATTGCTCGCCTGGGTGCGCAGCCAGCGCGAGGCGGTGACCTTTGCATCCTCAGGCCAGGGCAGCGCCACGCATCTCTGCGCCATTCTGTTCCAGCAATTGGCTGGGGCGAATGTGACCATGGTGCAGTATCGGGGCGCCGCGCCGGCCCTGGCGGATTTGCAGGGCGGCCGGGTGCAGTTGCTGTGCGACGTGACGGCCGGGATTGTGCCCTATGTGCAGCAGGGCGCGGTGAAGGCCTTTGTGCTCACCGGGTCACGCCGGCTGGCCAGCCTGCCCAACCTGCCCACCACTGATGAACTGGGTTTGCAGGCCATGGATATCAGCGCCTGGTTTGGCCTCTACGCGCCGGCCGGCACGCCGCGCGCGGTGGTGGAACGGCTGAGCACCGCGCTGCAGGCCGCCACGCGAGACCCTGAGACCCGGGCCAAGCTGGCGCAGATGGAGACGCTGGTGTTTGACGCGGCGCTGGCCACGCCGGTGGCGCATCGGCAGCGCGTGGTGGCGCAGGTGGCGCAATGGCGGCAGGTTATCAGCACCGCCGGCATTCCGGTGAACTGAACCACGGCCCAACGCCGACAAAAACCGAGGAGACATGCCATGCGGATTGAACCGGCCTCGCCCAAGGTGGGCGCCCTTGTCACCGGGTTGGACATGACGCGGATGACCGATGCCGAATGGCACCAGCTCTATCAGGCCTGGCTGGACCATCAGGTGCTGGTGGTGCGCGAGCAGAACTTCACCATTCCGCAATTCCTGGCGGTGGCGGAACGCTTCGGCAAGCTCACGCCGCATCGGGTGCGCCGTACCCGAGACGCCGAATACCCGGCGCTGACCCGCATGGGCGTGAACACCCGCAAGCCCGATGGCAAGGTGGACCAGGCGGTGTTCGCCCGCGGCCAGGGCTGGCACACCGACGGCCCCTGGGAGGTGCGCGGCGTGAGCAAGGCAACGCAACTGTATGGGCTGGAGATCCCGAGCATTGGCGGCGACACCTGGTTCGCCAACATGTACGCCAGCCATGATGCCCTGCCCGAAGCGCTGCGCCAGCGGCTGGAGGGCGTGCAGGCCGAATACGTGTATGGCGGGCGCGAGCGCCTGGGCGTGGACCTGCTGGACCCCGACGACCGCGACGCCCCGCCCGTGCTGTGGCCGGTGCTGCGCACCCACCCGGAAACCGGCCGTCGGTCGCTGTACTTCAACCCTTACCACTTCCTGCGCTTCACCGGCATGGATGAAGCCGAGGGCAATGCGCTGGCCGAGGAGCTGAAGGCGCGGATGATACAGCCCGATGCCGAGTACCACCACAAATGGCACAAGCATGACTATGTGGTGTGGGATAATCGTTGCTCAAACCATGCGGCGGCGGGCGGCTATCCCATCGACCAGCCGCGCATCCATTGGCGCGCCACCATTCTGGAATAACCTCAGGCGCGGTACAGCCCGGCGGCTTCGGCCGCCGCCGTGGCCAGGGCCACCGTCAGGTCCAGCATGGGGGTTGGCACGCCGGCCAGCCGGGCCAAGCGCAGCGGCGCCAGCAGCATGGCTTCCACCTCCATCGGCCGGCCCAATTCCAGGTCCTGCAATATCGAGGGCTTGTGGTGGAAGCGGGTGAGTTGGTCGATCCGCGCCACCGGGTCCAGCGGCACCGCCACGCCCAGGCCCTGGGCAATGGCCAGGGCTTCCTCCAGCAGCCGCAACGCGGCGGCGCGAATGCTGGGGTTGGCGAAGGTGCTGGCGATATCCTGGCGCGACAGGATGCAGGTGGGCGCGTTGGAAAGCCCGCCGGCCAGCTTGGCCCATAGCTCCTGCCGGATATCCTGCGTCACGATGGTCTCCATGCCGCCGCGCCGCAGCGGTTCGGCCAAGCGTTCGGCGCGCGGGCTGGGGCGGCCATCGGGTTCGCCCAATATCAGCTTGTTGATGCTGTTCATGGCGTGCACCACGCCGGGTTCCACCACCGTGCTGGCGGAATGCACCACGCCGCCCAGGGTGCGCGCCACGCCCACATGGCGGCGAATGCTGCCGCCAGGGTCCAGCGCCGGCAGCTGCTGGCCGGCCAGGGCGCCGCCGGCCCCGTCGCAGTACCACCAGGGAATGCCATTCATCACGAAGGCCACGCTGGTTTCCGGCCCCAGCAGCGGGGCAATCTGCTCGGCCACGCTGGTCATGGCCGGGGCCTTTACCGTCACCAGCACGGCGTCCTGCGGGCCAAGCTCGGCCGGATTGGCGGCGGCGCGGGGGTGCACGTGGTGCAGGCCGTCCAGCGCCTTGGTCACCAGGCCGCGCGCCTGAATGGCGGCCAGGTTGGCGCCGCGCGCCACCACCGAGACATCGGCCCCGCCAAGCGCCAGCCGGGTGGCCAAATGCCCGCCGACCGCACCGGCACCGAAGACGCAAACCTTCAAGCTCATCCAGGCTTCCCCCGCTTTGCCGGCAGGATAGCCCCGGCCGCCGGGGCCGCGAAGCCCGGCATGGGCTGTCCAGCGGGGCGGCTCTGGTTCTGGAGCCTGATCGGCTGAGGCGGCAACGCCGCGAGCCGTGAATCAGCCTCCCATACGCAAAAGCTGGGACATGAGCGCTTCAGCATGAAGAGCTCATGTTCTAGCCTGCCTGCAAAAGCAAATGGGGGATGCGGCCATGCGCCTGCTGGGCTTGCTGCTGGGAATGCTGCTGCTGGTGCCGGGGGCGCGTGCCGCCTGGCCAGACCGGCCGATCACCGCCATCGTGCCCTTCGCCCCGGGCGGCGGCACCGATGGCGTGGCGCGCATTCTGGCCGAAAATCTGGGCCGCCTGCTGGGCCAGCCGGTGGTGATTGAAAATCGCGGTGGCGCCAACGGCACTATCGGCGCGGTGGCGGCGGCGCGGGCGCGGCCCGATGGCTACACGCTGTTCTTCACCACCGGCACCACCCAGGCCATCAACACCGCGCTGTATCGCAGCCTGCCTTATGACCCGAACCGGGACTTTGTGCCGGTGGCGCGCATTGGCATTTTCCCGCTGATGCTGGCGGTGCACCCGGCGGTGCCAGCGCAGAACATCGCCGAGTTGATGACGCTGCTGCGCCAGCGGCCCGGCGTGTACAGCTTTGGCCATTGGTCGGCGGTGTATCTGGCGGCGGGCAAGACCTTCGTGCGGCAACTGGGCGCGCAGGTGCTGGACGTGCCCTATCGGTCCTCGGCCAACACCATGATCGACCTGGTGGCCGGGCGGATTTCCTTCGGCATTGTCGATCTCACCATCGGCCTGCCGCTGGCCCGCGCCAATGAGGTGCGGCCGCTGGCGGTAACCGGCGCCCGGCGCAGCGCGCTGCTGCCCAACCTGCCCACCTTGCAGGAGGCCGGGTTGGCCGGCTTCGATATCAGCGCCTGGATGGGGGTTTACGCCCCCACCGGCACGCCGGAGGAGGCGGTGGCCGGCACCGCCCGCGCCATGCAGGCGCTGCTGACCACGCCCGCCCTGGTTTCCCGCCTGGCCGAGCTGGGTTTTGAGCCGGTGCCGGGCGATGGCGCCGAACTGGGCCGCATGACCCTGGCCGAGCAGGCCCGCTGGCGCGAGTTGGTGGCCGCCGCCGAGATTACCGTGGAGTAGCTGTTACCAACCCGGGTCGGTCGGGCGCAGGCCCATCAGCACCTTGCCGGCGGATTCGAAATAGCCCGGCAGCGCGGCACCGTGCTGCACCGCCACGTGAATGTCGCGGAACGCCATTTCCAGCGGCAGGTTGGTGTTGATGGCATTGCTGCCGGCGGCGTGGAACACCTTGTCCACGGCGCGCACGCTTTCATGCATGGCGTGCACAATGGCCAGCCGGGCCTGGGCCAGCGTGGTGTCGCTGGGGCCGGCGCCGCTGCACAATTCGTCCCACAGCGCGCCCACGGTCTGCAGCACATAGGCGCGGGCGGCGTTCACAATGGCATCGGCCTCTCCCACCCTGGCCTGCACCATGGGGCGGTCGCGCAGCAATTGGGTATTGAGGGTGGAGGCCTCCGAGCCGGCAATGGCCACCAGGCTGTCAATCGCGCCGCGGGCAATGCCCAGCGAGTTCGCCACCGTCAGCGTCCATTGCAGGGTGATCAGGCTGCGCGGGGTGTAGAGTGGGCCGGGCTGCACCGGCTGGGTATCGGCGGCGATGCTGTGATGCTCGGGCACGAATTGGTCAGTGACCGTGAAGTCCTTGCTGCCGGTGCCACGCATGCCCATCACCGACCAGGTGTCGAGGATGGTGGCGGCAGCGCGCGGCACCCAGACCATGCGCAGCAGCGGCTTGCCTGCCGGGCCCATGCGCGGCGTGTCGCCGTCCATCACAATGCAGGTGCAGTAAACCCAGCGGGCATTGTCCACGCCGCTGGCGAAATTCCATTGCCCGCTGACGCGCCAGCCACCCGGTACCGCCCAGGCCCGCCCCGCCGTGGGGCCGCCTGGCCGGCCCGAACCGGCGGCGCGGAAGTCGGCGGGCGTGCCGGCCAATTCCTGCCCTGCTGCGGTGGGCAGCTTGCCAGCATGCGAGGCCATGATGCTGGCGATCATGGCGCACCAACCCACCGAGCCATCGCCGCGCGAGAGTTCCTCAATGGCGCGGAAGCCAACCAGCGGCGAAACCTGCGGCCCGCCCAGCGCGGCCGGCAGGTACAGTTGGTACAGTCCGGCGGCGGCCACCTGCTCGGCCAGCCAGGCCGGGGTGCGACCGCCGGCCTCGGCCTCGCCCCGGGCTGCGCGCGCCACGCTGGCCAGCCGGATGGCGGCGGCGACAACAGGTGGGGTGGCGGCCTCGGTGGCGGGCATGCGGGCGGTCTTTCCTGCTTGGCCGGCGCGGTGGCCGGTGGCGTTTCCTGCCGGCAGGGGAGCAAGCCGCCAGCCGCTTGGCAACCCATCAACTCTGCCGATGCCAGCGGGCCTGCCCCAATGGGAAGCTGCTATTGCGGTTGCACGCCCAAGGCCCGCAGCGTGGCACCGGTGCGTTCGCTCTCCGTGCGCAGCATGGCGGCCAACTCCGCCCCTGGCATGTAGCTGACCACCGCGCCGGTGGCGGTGGCAATGGCCCGATAGGCCGGGTCCTCCACCGCCGTGCGGCAGGCGGCCTGGTAGCGCGCCAGCACCGGCTGCGGCGTGCCGGGCGGGGCATACAGCCCGGCGAAGCTCTGCTGCACCATGGCCACGCCCTGTTCCGTCACCGTTGGCACGCTGGGGAATTCCGGGTGGCGCTGGGCCGAGAACACCGCGACCAGCCGCATCTCGCCACTGCGCACCATGGCGCCGGCGGCGGCCACGGAAACCGCGGCGAAGTTTAGCCGCCCGGCATAGGTCTCGGTGAAGGCGGGGCCGTCACCCCGATGCGGTACATGGGTGAACTCCACCCCCGCGGCGGCCTGGAAGCGCTGCATCGCCAGGTCGGGCAGCGAGTTGATGCCGGCGCTGCCAGAGGTGAAGGGGCCGCGCTTTCCGGCGGCAATCAGGTCGGCCACGGTGTGCACGGGTGAATCGGCGCGGACGGCGATGGAGATGACGTTTTCCGCCACGTTGCAGATGCTGGCGAGGGCTTCCGGCTGGTAGCCAAGCTCACGCACCAGATGCGGCTGCACCACCAGCGGGGTCATGGCGGTATAGGCAATGGTCCAGCCATCGGCCGGGCTGGCGGCCAGGGCGCGCATGCCCACCACGCCGGAAGCGCCCTCGCGCTGAAGGATGACGACAGGGTGGCCAAGCAGGCGGCCAAAGGCATCGGCAAACACCCGGGCGGAACCGCCGCCCGCCGCCGGGAAGGGGCTGAGCATGGTGATCGGGCGATCGGCCTGGGGCTGGGCTTGTTGCGCCTGGGTGGGCATGGGCAGCAGCAGGGCGGCCAGGGCGCCCAGCCAGCGTTTCGGGGCACGCATCCTTGTCTCCTCCGCCGCCGTTGTTCGGCTGTGTTGGCGGCAGCCTAGCGTCTGATCGTCGCCGGTGGAAACACCGGCGGCGTGAATCAGCCGCTCGAACAACGACGGGCGAAAGGTGGTGCGGGCGCTACCCGGCGCTGTGGATATCGGCGCCCAGGCCGTGGCGCTGCTGCCAGGCAGCCAGAACCTCGGTGCGGGCCTGGCGCAGGCTGGCCAGCAGGGTGGCGGCATCCTCGTCCAGCGCCTGGTTCAGCGCGGCCCGCTCGGCGGCGCCGGCGCGGCGGCCCAAGGCCAACGCGCCCAGGGCATAAGCGCCGCCGGCAAAGGCGTGCAGCGCCTGGGCGGCGGCGGCGTGGTCCTGGGTGGCCAGGGCCTGTTCCAGCCTGTCCAGTGCGGCATTGGTGTCGCGGCCAAAGGCTTCGCCCAACTGGCGCAAATCCTCGGCGCCCAGCACGGCAGCCAACTCGGCGCTGGTGGTGGCGTCCAGCAGCGTTGTGGTGGCTTCCGGCGCAGTGTTGGCCGGCTGGATTGGGCCGGTGGCCTGCATCACCTGTTCAATGGTGTTGAACAATTGCTCGGACGAAAATGGCTTGGAGACATAGCCATTCATGCCGGCTTCGCGGCTGGCTTCCTGGCTGGCCACCATGGCGTTGGCGGTAAGACCAATAATGGGAATATCGCTGATGGGCGGCCGCAGCGCGCGAATGGCGCGGGTGGCAGCCAAGCCGTCCATGTCCGGCATCATCAGGTCCATCAGCACCAGCGCGTATGGCATGTTGCGCACGGCTTCCACCGCTTCCAGCCCATTGCCCACCGCATCCACCCGGTGGCCGGCCTGTTCCAGCATGCGGGTGGCCACCAGCCGGTTGGTGCTGTTGTCCTCGGCCAGCAGAATGCGCAGGCGCTGGCCGCTGCGCGCACCGGGGCGGGGCGCGGGCGCTGGCAGGCTGGGTGCGTTGGGCGCGGCCTGCAGCATGATGGTGAAGCTGAAAGTGCTGCCCTGGCCCGGGGCGCTGCGCACGTCGATATCGCCGCCCATCTGCCGCACCAGCCGCCGGCAAATGGCCAGCCCCAGGCCGCTGCCGCCGAAGCGGCGCGAGACGGAACTGTCGGCCTGGGAGAATTCGGCGAACAGGCGCTGCTGCGCTTCGGCGGAAATGCCGATGCCGGTATCCGTCACGGCGTAGGTCAGGGCCAGCCGGCCGCCATGGGCGGGGTGGACCGAGAGCTGAATGGTGACGCTGCCGACCTCAGTGAACTTGATGCCGTTGCTGATGAGGTTGACCAGAACCTGGCGCAGGCGGCCGGGGTCGCCCATCGCGCTGCGCGGCGCGGCCTCGGCCACCTTGGCCTGCAGCAGCAGCCCCTTTGCCTGGGCCTGGGGCTGCATCACATCCAGCGTGGTGGCCAACTCGTCACGCAGGTCAAACACCGTGCTTTCCAGCTCCAGCCGGCCGGCTTCCAGCTTCGAGAAGTCCAGGATGTCATTCACCAGCGTCAGCAGATGGCCGCCGGATTCACGGATGAGCCGGGCGTATTCCTTCTGCTGCGGCGCCAATTCGGTATCCAGCAGCAGGCCGGAAAGGCCGATCACACCGTTCAGCGGCGTGCGGATCTCATGGCTCATCATGGCCAGGAAGTCGGTGCGGGCGCGGCCGGCGGCCTCGGCGTCATCGCGGGCCTGCTGCAAGGCTTCCAGCGTGTGGCGGCGGTGGGTGATGTCGGTATAGGTGCGGACAATGCCGCCATCGGCGGTGTGGATGCTGCGCACCTCCAGCACCAGGCCATTGGGACGCACACGTTCATACACCGCGCTGTGCGCGTCTATCCCGCCGCGGCTGGCCAGGCTTTTCACCGGCTCCGAGCCCTTGACGTCGAACTCGCCATTGTCGAGCTGCCATTGCAGGATGGTGTCGAAGCGCAGGTTGGGGCGCAGCACCATCTCGGCGGGCAGTCCGAGCAATTCGGCGGCGCACTGGTTGATGACCGGCACCCGGCCATCCTGCGTCACCATCATGATGCCCTGGCTCATGTTGCGCAGGGTAATGGCCAGCGCGGCGCGGCTTTCCAGCAGGCGGTGGCGCTGGCGGGCCAGCAGCAGGCAGATCAGCGGCAGCAGGGTGCTCAGCCCGATGCCAAGCAGGATGTAGAGCTGGTCGGCCCGCTGCCCGGCGCGCATGACCTCGGCGACCTGCAGCCCCACCACCACGCGCAGCGGCTGGCCGGGCACCTTGCGCCAGGCAATGAAATGCTCATCAGTCGCGCCGGCAAAGCCCGCCCGCACCTGGCCTTCGCCGCTGCCCAGCACCCAGCGCTGTGCCGCGGGCAAGGGTTGGCCCAGTTGGGCCGGGCCTTCAGGTGCGCGGGCCAGGGTAACGGCCTCGTCGTTCAGCAGGGCAATGAAGCCATTGCCGATCGCGATGGAGGCGTAGAACCGCGACAGCACGGTGGGGTCCAGCGAGATGACCACCACGCCGGCTATCCTGCCCAGCGCGTCATTCAGCCGGCGGCTGAACTGGATGGAGGTCCGGCCCGAGACACGGCCAACCACGGGGCGGCTGATGAACAGGCGGTCCTGGCCGGGGTTGTCCAGGTGAACCGCCACATGCTCGCGGTCGCGCAGGTTTACGGGCGCGGTGCTGGGGGCCACCAGGTTGCCCGCGCGCACCATGCCATCGGCGCCCACGATGGTGATCTGCATGGTGACGCCATGGGTAAAGCGCTCTGCCCGGGCCCAGTCATCCAGTTGGAAGCCCACGGGGTCGCGCGCATAGCTTTGCTGCACGAACAGCGCGGTCTGGTCCACCAGGTCTACAGTGCGGGAAATATTCTCACTGAAGCTGCGCGCCAGGTTGGCGGCATCGCGAAAGGCGCCCTGCACGGCGTCGTGCCGGCTTTCCGACATGCGGAACAGCAGCAGGCCCCAGACCACGGTGAGGGTAAGCAGGCACAGCGCAACCACGCCCAGCGGCAGGCGCCGCAGGGTGGCTAACCATTTGGCGCGGGGTGGCGGGCTGGCCATGGCTATGGGCAAGGCAGGGTCCTTGGCGGGGTCTGGCTACTCAAACACGAATGCAATGTTCAACGGGGGCGACAAAACGAAATGGAGCGCGAGGTTCTCTCTGCGACTCCAACCGCAGATTGCACTGCTTTCGGGCCGCAAGAAACCGCCATTCGCCGGCGGGTTGCTGGCGTGGCGCTGTGGCCCCACCTTGGCCCGGCAACGCGCCGCGCCGCCCCGCCTGGGGCCCGCGCCGCCAGGGAGGATTGGGCATGGAATTACGCGGTTCGGTGGCGCTGGTAACTGGCGGCAATGGTGGCCTGGGGCAGCGCATCTGCCACGCCCTGGCGCGGGAAGGCGCCCATGTTGCGGTGGTGTACGCCCAAAGCAGCGAACAGGCCGAGGGTGTGGCCCGCGAGTTGGCGGCGCGCCACCAGGTGGATGCGGCGGCCTTCGGTTGCGACATTACCGATGCAGCGGCCGTGACGGCGCTGGTGGCGGCGGTGACCAAGCGCTTCGGCCGGCTGGATATTCTGGTGAATGACGCCGCCTTCAACCACGCCGTGCCCTTCCAGGACCTGGACAGCCTGACCCCCGCGCTATGGGAAAAGATTATGGCGGTGAACCTGACCGGGCCGATGCTGCTGACCAAGGCGGTGGCGCCCATCATGAAGGCGCAGGGCCAGGGCAGGGTGGTGAACATCTCCTCGGTCTCGGGGCTGGCACCGGTTGGGTCCTCCATTGCCTATGCCGTCTCCAAGGCCGGGCTGATCCACCTGACCAAGTGCATGGCCGTGGCCCTGGCGCCCGAGACGCTGGTGAACTGCGTGGCCCCCGGCCTGCTGGAAGGCACCCGCGCCACCGCCAACCTGCGGGCGGAACAGATCGAGCGCTCGGCCTCGGGTTCGCTGCTGAAGAAGGCCGCCGACAAGGAAGACTGCGCCGAGATGGTGGTGACCATGTGCCGCACCGACACCATGACCGGCCAGACCGTGGTGATCGACGCCGGCCGGATTTTCCATTGAACCCTTGGCACTGAACCCTTGGGCTGGCGCTTGGGGGGCAGGCTTCGCTATTCTGCCCGCCAAAGCGAGAGTCCCGGGAGGAAGTTGATGCGCGATTTCGGAAGGCGGGTGGCCCTGCTGGGGCTGCCGCTGTTGCTGGCGGCCCCCGCCGTGCGGGCTCAAGGCGCCTGGCCCAACCGCCAGGTGCGGATTGTGGTGGGCTTCGCCGCCGGCGGCGCCAACGACATCATGGCCCGGCTGTTGGCCAACAAGCTGGGCGAGACCATGCCCGGCGCCACCTTCGTGGTGGAAAACCGCCCTGGCGCCGGCACGCTGCTGGCCGCCGAGCACGTGGCCCGCGCCACCCCGGATGGCTACACGCTGCTCTACGCCTCCACCTCCACGCTCATCACGCCGCTCATCAACCGTGGCTCGCAGCTGGATATTCCGCGTGACTTCGCCGCCATCGCCATGGCGCAGAACTCGCCGCTGCTGATGGTCTCGCGGCCCGACTTTCCGGCGCGGACGCTGGCCGAGGTGATTGCCCTGGCCAAGGCGCGCGCTGGCCGGCTGACCATTTCCCATCCCGGCAGCGGCGGCATCAACCACCTCTCGCTGGCGGTGCTGATGCGCCAGGCCGGCATTGAGCTGACCATGGTGCCCTACAACGGCAACCAGCCTTCGCTCACCGCCCTGGTGCGCGGCGACGTGGACCTGGCCAGCGACAGCCTGTTCGCCACCCGCAGCCTGCTGGAAGGCGGGCAGATCCGCTCCATTGCCATTACCAGCGCCCAGCGCAGCCCCACCCACCCACAGGTGCCCACCTTTGCCGAGACGCTGCCAGGCTATGAGGTGACCTTCTGGGGCGGGCTGCTGGCGCCGCGCGGCACGCCCGAGCCGATTTTGGAAACCTTGAACCACCAGGTGAACACCATTCTGCGCCAGCCCGACGTGGCCGAGCGCGTGCGCAGCTTTGGCGCCGACCCTGGCAGCGGCAGCCGCGCCGACTACACCCGCACCATTGCCGCCGACTGGCAGCGCTGGGGCGCCGTGGTGCGCGAGACCGGGCTGCGCAGCGAGTAGAGCCTGATCCGCGCAGGCGGTGACGCCGGAGCGGTGAATCAGTCTCTCAAACCCTGCCGCTGCGTTGACAAGCCGCCCGCCCGGCGCCGAGGCTGGCGGCAACAACCCAAAGGGAGGAGCGCGCATGCTGCCCAGCAACCCCGGCCTCACGCGCCGCCGCCTGATGCTGGGCGCGGCCTTGGCGCCCGCCCTGGCTGTGCCGGCCCGCGCCGCCGCCTGGCCAGACCGCCCGGTGAAGCTCGTCATCCCCTTCGGTGCCGGTGGCTCGGTGGATGTGGTCGGGCGGTTGCTGGCGGAAAAGCTCGCCGGCATCCTCGGCCAGCCGCTGATCATCGACAATCGTCCCGGCGGCGGCACCGCCATTGGCGCGCAATACGTGGCGCGCTCAGCGCCCGATGGATACACGCTGTTCTACGGCACCCCGGCGACGCAGATCATCAATCCGTCGCTGGTGCCCAACCTGCCCTACGACCCCGACCGAGACCTGGTGCCCACCGGCAGCGTGATGCGGGCGCCGAACCTGCTGGTGATGCACCCCGGCGCCGGCGTGCGCGACATTGCCGGGCTGATTGCCCTGGCCAAGCGCCGGCCGGGTGAACTCACCTTTGCCAGTGGCGCCACCGGCTCCACCAACCATCTTTCGGGTGAGTTGCTGAACAGCATGGCGGATATTCGTCTGCAACACGTGCCGTTCCGCACCTTCGGCGCCTATTCGTCGGAGCTTCTGGCCGGGCGGATCAACATGTGCTTCGGCACCATCTCGGACATGATGGCCCTGACCGCCACCGGCAACCTGCTGCGCGTGGCGGTCACCTCCGCCGCACGCTCGCCGCTGATGCCCGACGTGCCGACGGTGGCCGAGACACTGCCGGGCTTCGAGGCCACGGCCTACAACTACATCGCCGTGCCGGCCGGCACCCCGCAGGAGATTGTGCTGGCGGTGAACGCCGCCTTCAACAAGGCGCTGGCAGACCCCGAGGTGGCGGCCCGCATGCGCGCCACCGGGTTGCAGCCGATCGCGACCGACAGCCCCGACCAGGCCGCCGCCACCATCATGGCCGAGCGGACGCGCTGGAAGCGGGTGATCGACGCCGCCGGGATCAAGCTGGAAGGCTAGATGTCATTGCCAAGGAGGTCATTCCTGGCGATGCGGCTGATGGGTGGCTTTCCCTTGAGTGCTGAGTGGGGCCTGGTTGTGTTGTATGCGCTGAGCCATGGGTGCATGGCGCGGCTGCGCTCGGCCGAACTGGCGA
>CANFIE010000063.1 GCA_947446625.1 Acetobacteraceae bacterium
ACCAGCGCCACGAAGATATCCTCCACCTGCATGAACAGGCGGGCGTCCCACAGCATTTTGCCCAGGCCATCATTGCTGGCCACCAGTTCGGCAGCAACGATGGTGACAAAGCTGTTGGCCATGGCCAACCGCATGCCGGTGAGAATGAAGGGCAGCGTGGCCGGCAGCGCCACCAGCAGGAAAATCTGCAACCGGCTGGCGCCCAGGCATTGCGCGGCGCGCAGCTTGTCCTTCGCCACCGCACCCACGCCGGCGGCGGTGCTGATGATGATGACGAAGATGGTGGTGTAGGCGATGAGGAAGACCTTGCTCTCCTCGCCAATGCCAAACCAGATGACCGCCACGGTGATCATGGCCACCGCTGGGATGAAGCGGAAGAACTCGGTCCAGGGTTCCAGCAGCACCCGCACCGGGCGGAAGCTGCCAATGGCCAGCCCCAGCGGAATCCCCGCCGCGCTGCCGAGCAAAAAGCCCTGGAGGATACGGCGCAGGCTGGCCACCACCTGTTCCTGCAGAATGCCGTCCTCAATCAGGTCCAGCGTGCGCCAGAACACCGGCCCCGGCGGCGGGAACAGCACCGAATGCACCACATACTTCGCCGCCACATGCCACACCACAAACAGCAGGGCGAAGCCGAGGACAAAGCCGCCGATGGTAAAAGCCCGGTCCTTCATTGCGGGTGGATCTCGGCATGGATCAGCGCATGCACCTGGCGGAACACCGCCATGAAGGCGTCTGACGTGCGCTCCCGCGGGAAGGGTAGGTCCACCGGCACCACGGCCTTCAGCGTACCGCCGGGGCCACGGGTCATCACGCCAATACGGGTGGCCAGGGCCACGGCCTCCTCAATGTCATGGGTAATGAACAGCACAGTCTTCTGCGTCTCAGCCCAGATGCGCGAGAGTTCACCCTGCAAGGCGGCGCGGGTCATGGCGTCCAGCGCGCCAAAGGGTTCGTCCATCAGCAGAATGCGCGGGTCCGCCGCCAGGGCGCGGGCGATCTGGATGCGTTGCTTCATGCCGCCGGAAAGCTCGGCCGGGTGCTTGCCCTGCTGGCCTTGCAGCCCCACCAGCCGCAGGAAATGCGTGGCCTTTTCCCGCCGCGCCCGCTTGCCCATGCCAGCCAACCGCAAGCCAAAGGCGATATTGTCCAGTGCGTTCAGCCAGTCATATAGGCTGTCATGCCCCTGGAACACCACGCCACGCTCGGCGCCCGGGCCGGTGATGGGTTTGCCATCCAGCAGAATCCGCCCGGCGGTGGGTGGCTCAAACCCCGCCAGCATGTTCAGCACGGTGGTCTTGCCGCAGCCCGAGGTGCCGAGCAGGCAGCAGAACTCGCCCGGCTCCAGCTCCAGCGAGAAATCGCGCACGGCTTCCCAGGTGCCTCTCTGGCCACGAAAGGTTTTCCCCACGCCCTCAAGGCTGACCAGCGCCATTCATCCCCCGAACCAAAGCCGGCGCGATGGTAGAGCCAGTTTGCGCCACCGCAAGGCGGCATTACGCCCGGCGCGGCAAGGTTTGCCCAAGGAACACACGCAGGGAGACGATCCATGCCCAAGCCTGTTGCACCGCAGCTGACCCATATGGCGGTTTTCGCCCAGGATTTGCCCGGCACCTCGAAATTCTACGCCGAAGTACTCGGGCTGGTGGTCTCAGACCAAGGCCGCAGCCCGAATCTGGGCGTGGACCTGATTTTCATGACCGCCGACCCGGAAAAGCACCATCAATTCGTGCTGGTTTCCGGCCGCAAGCCCGGTGAGCCGGGCAATGTGCAGCAGGTTTCCTTCCTGGTGGACAATCTGGAGGAGCTGCGCGCCGTGTATCGCCGCGCCCTGGCCGCCGGGGTGCCCACCAGCCGCTGCGTCACCCATGGCAATGCCTTCTCCACCTACTTCCCGGACCCCGAGGGCAATAATATCGAGGTATATTGCGACACGCCCTGGTACGTGCCGCAGCCCTTCGGCGTGGTGGTGGACCTGACGCGCCCCGATACCGAGTTGGAGGCGGAGAACGAGGCGCTGTGCCGCGCCACCCCCGGCTTCATGCCGCGTGCGGCCTGGAAGGCTGAGGTGGCCAGCCGCATTCGCGCCCGCATGGCGGCCTGACCGCTACTGTCTTCACGCCCAGCGGCCCTGGGGCTAGAACCCTCTCCGGTCCATGATCAGAAGGGGAAACGCAATGGGTATGTTGGACGGCAAGGTTGCCATCGTCACCGGCTCCGGCGGCGGCGTTGGGCGTGAAATCGCGGTGCACATGGCCGCGGCCGGCGCCAAGGTCATCATCAACGACATCGGCGCCAGCCTGGGTGGCGAGGGCAATTCCTCCACCCCCGCGCAGCAGACCAAGGCGATCATCGAGCAGGCCGGCGGCCAGGCGCAGATCAACACCGACAGCGTTTCCACCTGGGCCAGCGCGCAGAAGATCGTGCAGTCGGCGCTGGACCATTTCGGCCGGGTTGACATTGTGGTCAACAACGCCGGCATCCTGCGCGACCAGATCTTCCACCGCATGACGCCGGAAGAGTGGGACGCGGTCATCAGCGTGCACCTGAACGGCTCGTTCTACGTGTCGCGTTCGGCCGCCACGCATTTCCGTGCGCAGGAAAGCGGCAGCTACGTCCACATCACCAGCACCAGCGGCCTCATCGGCAATTTCGGCCAGGCGAACTACTCGGCCGCCAAGCTCGGCATCGCCGCGCTCAGCAAGTCCATCGCGCTGGACATGAAGCGCTACAACGTGCGCTCCAACTGCCTGGCGCCCTTCGCCTGGACCCGCATGACCTCCTCGATTCCGGCCGAGACCCCGGAGCAGAAGGCCCGCGTTGAAAAGATCGCCAAGATGGGCCCGGAAAAGAACGCCCCGCTGGCGGTGTTCCTGGCCTCCGACGCGGCCAAGGAAGTCACCGGCCAGATCATGGCGCCGCGCATGCATGAGCTGTTCCTGTTCAGCCAGAACCGGCCAATCCGCAGCATGCACAGCGAAAACGGCTGGACCCCGGAAAAGATCGCCGAAGTGGCGCTGCCGGCGTTCCGCTCCTCGCTGGTGCCCATGGAGCGCAGCGGCGACGTGTTCAGCTGGGATCCTGTTTGAGTTTTAGTTCGCCCTCAAACGCCGGGCGCGGCCGTCCGGCCGCTTGGCTTGCGCGGGCATAAGCCCGCGTCGTTACGAAGGCACGCCTCCGGCGTGACGGCCATTCGGCCTCTCGGCCCTGCCGGGCCGCCTGAGTTAGCTTGGAACAGCCTTCACGTTCGCGCGAAGGCGCCTGTTGTAAAAGCCTTCGCGTTCGCGCGAAGGCCATCATTTGCCCGGGCCTGCGCGTTGGCGTGCAGGCCAGCCGAGGATGCCCGCCATGAATCCGCTCCACGCCGCACTCTTCGCGCCCAAGCGCATCGCCCTGGTGGGTGCCTC
This sequence comes from Acetobacteraceae bacterium, assembly GCA_947446625.1. Taxonomy (GTDB): domain Bacteria; phylum Pseudomonadota; class Alphaproteobacteria; order Acetobacterales; family Acetobacteraceae; genus CAIMOR01. The sequence goes on from CANFIE010000063.1 coordinate 3,408, forward strand.
CTCGGACCCCAAGCGCCTGACCGCCCGCGCCCAGCTTTACCTGCGCAAGCACGGCTATGCCGGCGACATTCTGCCGGTGCACCCGCGTGAAGCCACCGTGCTGGGGGAAAAGGCCTACCCCACCGTCACCGATATTCCGGGTGAGGTGGACTTTGCCTACATCCTGCTGAACACGCCGCAGGTGGAAGGCGTCATCAACGCCGTGGCGGCCAAGGGCATTCCCGCCGCCTGCGTGCTGGCCGACGGTTTCGCCGAAGCCGGCGACGAAGGCCGCGCCCTGCAGGACCGCCTGCTGACCACCGCCCGCGCCGCCAATCTGCGCATCCTCGGGCCCAATTCCATGGGCATCATCAACCTGAATGACCGCATCGCCTGTTCGGTGAATGCCGCGCTGGAGGCCGAGAGCCTGCTGCCCGGGCGCATCGCGCTGGTCTCGCAATCCGGCTCCATGATGGGCGCCATCATGTCGCGTGGCGCCGCCCGTGGCATTGGCTTCAGCCATATTGTCGGCACCGGCAATGAAGCCGACCTGACCGCCGGCGAAGTGGCCGACCTGCTGGTGGATGACCCGCAGGTGGACGCGATTCTGCTGTTCCTGGAAGCGATTCGCGGCCCCGAGCACTACGCCCGCCTGGCCCGCCGCGCCCATGCCGCCGGCAAGCCCGTCATCGTCTACAAGCTGGGCCGCAGCCCCTTCGGCGCCGAGCTTGCCACCAGCCATACCGGCGCCCTGGCCGGCTCCGATGGCGCGGCCGAGGCCTTCTTCCGCCGCCTGGGCATTGCCCGCGTCACCACGCTGGAAGCGCTGCTGGAACTGCCGCCGCTGCTGATTGGCCGCAAGCCCCTGGCCCGGCCGACTCGCGCCGCGGGGGTCATGACCACCACGGGCGGTGGCGGTGCCATGGCGGTGGACTGCCTGGGCGTGCTGGGCATTGAGGCCAAGGCCCCCGACGCCCCGGCCCATGCCGCGCTGGAAGCCGCCGATTTCCACAGCCATGGCCGCCTGCTGGACGTAACCCTGGCCGGCACCAAGCCGGAACGCGTGGCCGCCGCACTCAACGCGCTGCAACAGGCCGAGGACACCGACATCGTCCTCTCGGTCATCGGCTCCTCGGCGCAATTCCGCCCGCAGGACAGCGTGGCCGGCATCCTCCGCGCCCGCGACGCCGGCCATGCCAAGCCGCTGGCCGCCTTCCTGGTGCCGGAAGCCCCGGCCTCGCTGCGGTTGCTGGCCGAGGCTGGCATTCCCGCCTTCCGCACCCCGGAATCGGCGGCCGACTGCATCCGCGCCTTCTGCGAATGGCGCGCCCCGGCGCCGACGTTGGCGCCAGAAGCCCTGCCCTTCGCCCTGCCCGCCCAGCCGGATGAAGCCGATGCCCGCCGGCTGGTGGCCGCGCTTGGGCTGGTCAGCCCCTTCGCCGTGCTGCGCAGCCCGCAGGACGAGCCGCCGGCCGAGATTCGCTACCCGGTGGCGCTGAAGATCCTCTCGCCCGACCTGGCGCATAAAACCGAGGTTGGCGGCGTGAAGCTGAACATCGCCGACGCCGCCGCCTTGAAGCAGGAGGCCGCCGCCATGCATTATCGCGTGGCGAAAATGGCCCCCGAGGCACGGCTGCAGGGCTTTCTGGTGCAGCCCATGGCCAAGGGCGTGGCCGAGGCCATCCTCGGCTTCCGCCGCGACCCCGAGGTGGGGCCGCTGGTCATGCTCGGCACCGGCGGCGTCACCGCCGAGTTGTTCCGCGACGTGACGCTGCGCCTGGCCCCGGTAACGCTGGACGAAGCCTTCGAGATGATCGGCGAGATCAAGGGGCTGAAGCCCGCCGCCGGCTGGCGCGGCCTGCCGCGCGGCGACCTGTCGGCGCTGGCCCAGGCCGTGGTGGCCATTTCCCGCCTTGCCGCGCGGGAGGATGTGGCCGAGGCCGAGATCAACCCGGTCATCGTCGGGCCGGAGGGCGAAGGCATTATCGTTGCCGATGCTTGGGTAGTGCGGCAGGGCTGAAATACCGCTAAACTCCCGCGAAAATACGGGAGAGCACGTTATGGATCGACGCACCCTGCTGGCCGCCACCCTGGCCAGCCTTGCCACCCCCGCCTTGGCGCAGGCCCAATGGCCCGACCGGCCGCTGCGCATCATCATCCCCTGGCCGCCAGGCCAGGCGACGGACCTTGTCGGCCGGCTCTACGCGCAGAAGTTTGGCGAGGCGCTGGGCGTCAACGTGGTGCCGGAAAACCGGGCCGGCGCAGGCGGGCAGATCGGCACCGATGCCGCCGCCAAGGCCGCGCCCGATGGCTATACCCTGCTGGCCGCCTCGGCCGGCCCCGTCACCTTCAGCCCACTGGTGCAGCGCACCTCCTATGATGTGGAGCGCGACCTGGTGCCGGTGGCGATGACCACCAACTCACCCTACATGCTGGTGATGAAGCCCGGCTTCCCGGCCACCGACCTTGCCAGCTTCATCCGCGAGGTGAAGAGCAAGCCGGGGAAATACACCTTCGGCTCGTCGGGCACTGGCGCCGCCGCGCATATGATCGCGGCCTGGTTCAACCACCGCGCCGGGCTGGATGTGGTGCACGTGCCCTTCGCCGGCAGCATTCCGGCGCTCACCAATGTCATGGGCGGCTCGGTGGATTATTGCATCGAGACCTTTGCCGCCACCATGCCCATGGTGCGCCAGGGCCAGTTGAAGGCGCTGGGCTGCTCGCTGGTGCGCGGCACCTACCTGGCGCCGGAAATCCAGCCTTTTTCCACCCAGCCCGGGCTGGAAGGCTTTGACGCCGGCGCCTGGGGCGGGCTGATGGTGCCGACCCGCACGCCGGAACCTATTGTGCGCCGGCTGGGCGAGGTGATGGCTCGCTTCATGCAGGCGCCCGATATCCGCGAGCAATTCACCCGCCTGGGGGTAGAACTGGATTACCGCGCCGCCGAGCCCTTCGGCGCCCTGCTGCGCGCCCAGAAGCAGCAATTCGGTGAAGTGGTGCGCACCGCCAACATCAAGCTGGATTGAGCAAGCGGGCGGGTAGTGCGACCATGCCGGCATGAGCACGCCAGCAGACCTGATCCGCGCCCGCTACGGCACCCTGCCCTTTGAGCCCCCGGCCGAGTTGGCGCCGGGGCTGGCCATGGTGCTGGACCGCCGGGTGACCCGCCGCTACCGGCCCGAGCCGGTACCCGAGCCGCTGCTACAAACCGTGCTGGCAGCGGCGCAGTCGGCGCCCTCGAAGTCCGACCTGCAGCAATACAGCATCATCCTGCTGCAGGACCCGGTGAAGATTGCCGCCATTGCCGACTGGATCGGCAGCATGCCCTGGATCAAGGAAGCGCCCTGCCTGCTGCTGTTCTGCGGCGATATCCGTCGTGGCCAGCGCCTGGCCGCCATTCATGGCCGCGAGCACGCCAACAACAACATCGACACGTTTATCAATGCCACCGCCGATGCCGCACTGGCCATGGGCCACTGCATCCTGGCGGCCGAGGGCGCTGGCCTGGGCACCTGCCCCATCAGCTATGTCCGCAACCACGTGGAGAAAATCGGCCCCATGCTCGGCCTGCCAAAGGGCGTCTTCCCGGTGGCGGGGCTGACGCTGGGCTGGCCGGTGGCGCGCAACGAACCCTCACCCCGCCTGCCGCAAACCGTGGTGGTACACCGCGAGCGTTACGACGACAGCGGCCTGGAAGCCGCCCTGCCCGGCTATGACGCACTGCGCCGCCCCGCCAAGCCGCGCTACCCGGAGGTGTACGGCCCGAAGCCGGAAGGCTGCGTCTGGAGCGAAAACAGCGCCCGGCAGCTTTCCGTGCCGGAACGCTTCGGCCTTTCGGTCTGGCTGAAGCTGCGGGGCATCGACCTTGCCTGACACCGCCCTGCCGCCACCGCCAAAGGTGGTGAATACCCGCCCACGCGACGCCGCCAGCCTGATACTTTTTCGCCAAGGCCCAAGCGGTGTTGAAATCCTCATGGGCGTGCGCCACGCCAAGCACCGCTTCATGCCGCATGCGCTGGTGTTTCCCGGTGGCCGGGTGGACCCGACCGACCACCGGCATCCCTCGCTGAGCGACCTGCCGCACGACACGCTGGGCTACCTGCAACGCCACACCACGCCAGGCCGGGCGCGGGCCATTGGCATTGCGGCGGTGCGCGAGTTGCACGAGGAAACCAACCTGGTGCTGGGTGAATTGCGCGGTGGCCAGGTGGTCGCGGCGCTGCATCACCTGCACTACATCTGCCGCGCCATCACCCCGCCGCCGCGCAACATCCGCTTCCATGCGCGCTTCCTGGCGGCGCCGGCGGAAGCCGCGCATGGCGAGTTGAAAGGCTCCGGCGAGTTGGAGACGCTGCGCTTCTTCCCGGTGGCGGAGGCCCAGGCCAGCGGCCGCATGGCCAATATTACCGCCAAGGTGCTGGAGCAATTCCTGCACTGGCTGGCGCTGCCGGCGGAACACCATGCCGGCCGCGACGTTGTGGCGTTCCGCGGCCAGGATACGCCGATGGTGGATCGCTGAAGCCTTGCCGCTTCAGCTTGGTGATTTGAGCGGCTGATTCAAGCCTTTCGACGAAGCCGTCTCAGGCGATCAGGCGCTAAACGGCGTCGCACCGCAGTTCAAACCGGCATTCCGGGTGGCCCTCGGCGGCGCAGGCCACCTCCACGCAGCGCGGCGTGCCGGGGCGGCCGGCCTGTTCCAGCACGTAGCGCATGCCGCCGGCAAAGCTGCCCTCAAACATGTAGCACACCCGCCGACCGGTCTCGGCACCGTAGCCCAGGGCAAAGGCCGAATGCCGCACCGTCACGGCGGCGGTGCCGGCGGCTTCGTCCAACGCGGTAATCTCCAGCAGGCCATAGCCGCGCTGGGAAAGCCGCTTCAGGTAATGCTTGAACGTCTCCAGCGGCGCGAAGCCATGCGTCTTGGCCTCCTCGCGGCACCATTGCAGCGCCGAGAGGTCCGAGGCGCCATACAGCATCTCGCGGTAGGCGGCGGGGCCGATGGCACCCTCCACGCCCTTCTGGATATTCACCAGAAAGTGGCGCGGCAGGTAGATCATCGGCAGGCCGTCAGTGCGCCAGATGCCGGTTTCGGCATCCACATCAATCGGAACCTGTGGCGCGGCCATGCTGCTACTCCTTGATAGGGGCTAAAGCGCCCGCCAGCTCTCGCCGCCAGCGGCCGCCACCACGCCTTCCTGCTCCAGCTTGATCAGGTGCGAATGCAGGCTGCGGCTGGCGGGAATGATCAGGCGCGGGTCCATCGGGCCATACACCGCCGGCACCAGTTCCAGCGGCGTGGCGGTGCCCACCTTCACCAGCGCGGCCAGCACGCGGCGCTCGCGTTCCTCGCGGTGGTCCCACAGCTTTTGCACAAAGCGCGCCGGCTCGGGCAGCGGCGGGCCGTGGCCGGGCAGAAACAGGTCGTCCTTGCCCTCACGGTCGCGCAGGCGTTGCAGGCTGTGCATGTATTGCGCCATGTCGCCATCGGGCGGGCTGACAACACTGGTGGACCAGCTCATCACATGGTCGGCGGTGAACAGCGTACCGGTGCCTTCCAGTTCAAAGCACAGGTGGTTGCCGCAATGGCCCGGCGTGTGCAGCGCGGTCAGCGCCCAGCCCTGGCCCTGAATGCGGCCCAGATCCGGCACTGTCACATCCGGACGGAAGCTATGGTCGCCGCCCTCGCCGCCCTGGTCGGCAGGCGTCATGTGCGGGCCGAAGCCATAGGTCACCGCCCCGGTCGCGGCCTTCAGTGGGCCGGCGCCGGGCGAATGGTCGCGGTGGGTATGGGTGATGATGATGCCCGTGATGGTCTCGCCTTCGGTCGCCCGCAGCAGCGCGGCCATGTGGGCCTCGTCCACCGGGCCGGGGTCCACCACCATCACCTGGCCACGGCCGATGATGTAACTGTTGGTTCCCCGATAGGTGAAGGCCGAGGGATTGTTGCACACCACGCGCCGCACCAGGGCGGTGGTCTGTTCCACCTCGCCATGCGCCGGTGCGCTTTCCCGCAGGAACGGAACCGCCATTCTACTTGCCTCCCACCGCGGCCAGGGTCTTCGCCCGCCGCACCATTTCCCGGTGCACAATGTACAGCCCGGCCGCCACAATCAGCACGGCGCCCAGCAGCATCCAAATCGTCGGCCTATCTCCCCACACCAGCCAGCCCAAGGCAACCGACCACAGCATGGAGGAATAGGAATACGGCCCCAGCGAGGAAACCTGCGCGCTGGAATAAGCCTCGGTCAGCAGCACCTGGGCCAGCCCGCCCACCAGCCCCACCGCCACCAGCAGGCCAAACTGGGCCCAGCTGGGGGTTATCCAGAAGAAGGGCAGCACCAGCAGGGTGAAGCTGCTCATCAAAATGCTCTGCCACATGGTGATGGTGGTGGAGCTTTCGGTGGCGGAAAGCTGCCGCACCAGCAGCGTGGTGAAGGCCGAGAACACCCCCTGCACCAAGGCCCCGGCCAGGCCCCAGGCGGCCATGGGCCCCAGCGCGTGCCCGGCGCCCTGGCCAATGGCTATCACCAGCACTCCGGCAAAGCCCAGCAGCACGGCAGACCACCGGTGCAGCCCCACCTTCTCCCCCAGCAGCGGAATGGCCAGGATGGTGACGAACAGCGGCGTGGTGTAGCCGAGCACCGTGGCATCGGCCAACGGCAGCGCCAGCAGCGCGATGAAGCTGCCCGCCTGGGCCATGGTGCCAGTGCAGGCGCGGGTGAAATGCCCCTTGAACCGCTTGGTCCGCAGCGAGGCAAAGCTGCCGTACCGCGCCACAATGCCCGCCACCACCGGCAGGGCGAAGGCAGCGCGGAAGAACATCAGTTCCACCACGGGGATCTCGCCCGAAAGCTCCTTCACCATGGCCGACATCAGCGTGAACAGCAGGTGCGCCGCCAGCATGCACAGGGCGCCGCGCCGCACATCATGGCGCAGTGCCATTACCCGGCGCTCTCGGCGGACCGTGCTTCCTCAAGCGCGCGCGCCTGGGCGCGGCGCACCCTTTCCCGGTGCAGGTTGTACACCCCGGCGGCAATCACCACGCCAGCGCCGGCCAGGGTGCTCCAGGCCGGCACCTCGGCCCAAATGGTGAAGCCGATGATGGTGCCCCAGATCAGCGGCGAATATTCAAACGGCGCGATCACGCCAATGGGCGCCAGGGCGAAGGCGCGGGCGAACAGCATATGCGCCAGCCCATTGGCGGCACCAAACAGCACCAGCGCCGCCAGCGTGCCCCAGCCCGGAATCAGCGGTGGCGGCCCGCCTGGCGGCCACATGGCCGGCACGTTCAGCAGCAGCAGCCCCATGGGAATATGCGCCAGCAGCAGGCAGCAGGCGATGGCGGCCGGCGTGTCGGTCCGGCTCAGCGTGCGGGTCCATATCCGGGTAACCGCCATGGCGGCGGTGGCCACCAGCAGCAGCCCGGTTTCCCAGCGCCACAGGTCGCCACCCGGGCGCAGCATGAACATGGCGCCCGAAAACCCCACCAGCGTGCTGGCCCAGCGCCGCCAGCCCACCTGTTCCCCCAGCATGGGAATGGCCAGCAGCGTCATCAGCAGCGGCGCCATGGCGGCCACGGCATAACTGTCGGCCAGGCCCACGCCGCGCACCCAGGCCACGTACCAGCTGGCAGAAACCGTGGTGTGCAGCAGGCTGCGCGCCAGCAGCAGCTTCCAGTTCACCGGCCACAGCCCCTGGCCGCGAGCCAGCGCCACCACCACGGTGGCGCCGACCACGCCGCGCCACACCATGGCGGCGGCGGCGCCAATCTCCGGCAGGGCGTATTTCACCGCGGCGTCGGCGCAGGAGATGACGGCATAGCCCAGCGCCACCAGCATCAGGCCACGCGCGGCATCCTCGGCAGTCGGCGGCTTCATGCCAGCCCGCCGCAGCGGCGCCTGTCGCGCAACATCATCAGCACCGCCGCCAAAGTCAAAATCCAATACCGTGCAGCGCGGATGCTAGTCCCGCCGCGCCGCCAGGAATAGCGGGGCTGACGGCCGCGAGGCAAACTGGCCAAACGCTGGGCAGCCCTGCCGGGCGTGCAGGGGTGATGGCCCCGGCCGGCGCGAATCCTTGTCTCCGGCCGGGGCCAATGCCAGAACCACCCCGTGGAACCCCAGGAATATCAGCTGATGGATGCCGTCGAGGACGGCATGTGGTGGTACCGCGCCCTGCACGCCCGCGTGCTGGACGCGGTGGGCCAGCCGCACGGTCGCCTGCTGGATGCCGGCTGCGGCACCGGTGGCTTCCTCGCCCGGCTGAAATCCCGCTGGCCGGGGGCCGAGGCCGAGGGGCTGGAATACTTCCCCGCCGCCGCCAGCCGCGCCGCCGCCAAGTCCGGCTGCGCCGTGGCCTGTGGCTCGGTGCTGGAAATGCCCTTCGCGGATGCCAGCTTCCACTCCGTCACGAGCATGGACGTGCTGTGCCACGCCGCCGTGGAACCCGAACCCGCCCTGGCCGAAATAAGGCGGGTGCTGGCCCCGGGCGGGCGGCTGGTGCTGAACCTGCCGGCCTTCCAGTGGCTGCATTCGGCGCATGATATCCGCGTGCACAATGCCCGCCGCTTCACCGCACCCCAGCTTGCCGGCCAGTTGCGCGCCGCCGGCTTCACCGGCATCCGCACCCGCTACTGGAACGCGTTGCTGCTGCCGCTGATGGTGATTCAGCGCAAAATCATGGCAAGCGCGCCCGAGGATCGCTCGGATGTTGCCGCCTTTCCGCCGTGGCAGGACAGCATGCTGTTTGGCGTTACCGAATTGGAGCGCCGCCTTGCCCGCCTTGGATTGCCTTACCCCGCCGGCGGATCCGTCCTGGCCGTCGCCACCCGTAGCTGAAGGAGCGCGCCGCGTGCCGCACGCCGTTGGGCTTTCCATTGTTGTGCCGGTCTATCGCGGCGCCACCACCGTGGGACTGCTGGTTGAGGCATTGTCCTCGCTGCGGCCCGAGGGTGGGCTGGAGCTCATTCTGGTGAATGACGGCAGCCCGGACAATTCCGGCGATGTCTGCCGCGCCCTGCAGGCCACCGCCAGCATTCCCATCACCTACCTGGAACACGCCCGCAACTTCGGCGAGCACAACGCGGTGATGTCCGGGCTGCGCCATGCCCGCGGCGCCTACATCATCACCATGGATGATGATTTGCAGAACCCGCCCGAGGAGGTGGTGAAGCTGTACGACCACGCCCGGCTGGGCAACCACGATGTGGTGTACACCTACTACGCCGAGAAGAAGCACGAGGCCTGGCGCAACCTGGGCAGCCGCTTCGCCAACTGGGTGGCTGATACGCTGCTGGACAAACCCAAGGGCCTGTACCTTTCCAGCTTCCGCTGCATGTCCGCCCTGGTGGTGCGGGAAGTAACCAAATACGCCGGCCCCTACCCCTATATCGACGGCCTGGTGATGCAGGTGACGCAGCGCATCTCCACCCTGCCGGTGCTGCATTTGGCCCGGGCCGAGGGCCGCAGCAACTACACGCTGCGCCGCCTGGTGCGGCTATGGCTGAACCTGGCCACCAGCTTTTCGGTGCTGCCGCTGCGTCTGGCCATTTATGCCGGCGCCGCGCTGGGCATGCTGGGGCTGGTCGCCGCCGGCTATGTGGTGTGGGAAGGGCTGATGGGCGAAACTCCCTCGGGCTGGGCTTCCTCCATGACCACCACGCTGCTGGTCGCCGGGGTGCAGTTCCTCATTTTGGGCGTGCTGGGTGAATATGTTGGCCGCGCCTTCCTCTCGGCCAATGGCAAGCCGCAGGGCGTGGTGCGCCAGGTGATCGGCCCGGCCGAGGCGGTCTCCCACGCCAGCGGCACCGGCGAAGCGGAACGCGGCGCAT
>CANFIE010000064.1 GCA_947446625.1 Acetobacteraceae bacterium
ATTTTTGAAGCACACCCGAAGGCGGCGATCACCAAGATGATAGGCTTCAATCTGCCGACCCTGGTGGGCAATGAGTTCGACTACATCCGCCAGGCGCTGGAACGCTCCCACCTTTCAGGCAATGGGCATTTCACCCGGGCCTGCCAGGCGCTGCTCTCGGCCCAGCTAGGCGGGCTGGGCACGCTGCTGACCCATTCCTGCACCGGCGCCCTGGAAATGGCCGCGATACTGGCCAACCTTGGGCCGGGCGACGAAGTCATCATGCCATCCTTCACCTTCACCAGCACCGCCAATGCGGTGGCGCTGCGCGGTGCCATCCCGGTCTTCATCGACATCCGCGCCGACACGCTGAACCTGGATGAACGCCTGATCGAGGCCGCGATAACGCCACGGACCCGCGCCATCTGCGTGGTGCACTATGCCGGGGTGGCCGCCGATATGGACACGATCATGGAGATCGCCCAGCGCCGCGGCCTGGTGGTCATTGAGGATGCAGCCCAGGCGATGCACGCCAGTTGGAAGGGCCAGCCGCTGGGCAGCTTCGGTGATTTTTCCGCCTTCAGCTTCCATGAGACGAAGAACATCATCGCGGGTGAAGGCGGTGCGCTGGCGGTGCGGGACCGGGCCGCGGCGGAGCGGGCCGAGATCATCTGGGAAAAAGGCACCAACCGCGCCCAATTCCAGCGGGGCGAGGTCTCCAAATACACCTGGGTGGATATCGGCTCCTCCTACCTCCCCAGCGAGATGACGGCTGCCTTCCTGCTGGCCCAGTTGGAAGCCGGGCCCAGCATAACAACCGCCCGCCTGGCCGCCTGGAACCGCTACCACGCCGCCTTTGCTGGTCTGGAGCAGGCCGGTTCCCTGCGCCGGCCCGTGGTGCCCGCGCCCTGCACCCATAATGGCCACATCTACTACATCCTGGCCCCTGATGCCGCGGCGCGCGACCGCGCCCTGGTGGGGCTGAAGGAACGCGGCGTGAGCGCGGTGATGCATTACGTGCCGCTGCACTCCTCGCCGGCCGGGTTGCGCCTGGGCCGGGCCGACGGTCCCTTGCCGCTGACCGACACACTGGCCGCCCGACTGATCCGCCTGCCCATGCACCCGCAACTCACCGCCGATATCCAGGACCAGGTGGTGGACGCCGTACGCGCGGTGCTGGCATGAGGCACAGCGCGTGACCCGCACCGTCGTCATTACCCAATCCAACTACCTGCCCTGGCGCGGCTATTTCGACATGCTGCGCTCGGCCGACGAGGTGATCCTGCTCGACAGCGTGCAGTTCACCCGCCGGGACTGGCGCAACCGCAACCGGATCAAGACCGCCTCGGGCCCGGTATGGCTGACCGTGCCGGTGGAGGTGAAGGGGCGCTACCACCAGGCCATCGACGAAACCCGGATTTCCGACCCCGACTGGGCCAGCGCCCATCGTCGCAGCATTGAGTTGGCCTATCGGCGGGCACCGTTCCAGGCCGAGATCGGCCCCTGGCTGGACGACCTGCTGGCCAGCGTTGCCGGTGAACCCATGCTGTCGGCCATCAACCGCACCCTGCTGCGGGCCATTTGTGCCAAGCTGGGCCTGGCCATCCCCTTTCGTAACTGCACCGACCTGCTGCCGCGCGAGGCGATGCAGGCCATGGACCCGACCGAGCGCCTGGTCCGGCTGGCCGAAGCCGCCGGGGCGACGCGATACCTCAGCGGCCCAGCGGCCAAGGCCTATCTGGACCCGGCGCCCTTCACCGCGCTGGGGATAGAGGTGGCCTGGATGTCCTATGCCGGCTACCCCGACTACCCACAGCTTTGGGGCGAATTCGAGCCGGCGGTTTCGGTGGTGGACCTGTTGTTCAACACCGGGGCCGAGGCACCGCGCTTCCTGGACCGCGCCGCCGCCTGAGCGCCGCCAGGCTCAGTCCTTGGCTTCGGCGCGCAACTGGGCGGCAATGCTGCGCTCCAGCCAGTCATGCACGCTAAGCCCCGCCTTGCCGGCGGCCTGGCGCACCTGCGCCTGGGTCTCCGGCGCAACGCCTTCCAACTGGCCGTGGAATCGGGTCCACATGCTGCCGCCCCGGGTGCCCTTGTGCGGCACATGCGGGTTGATGAAGGGCAGCGCCTCGCCCACCGTGAAATCGACCAGCCAGAAGCAGTTGCCCAACAGCCAGGTCACCGCCACCTCGGCAGCCTCGGGCGGCAGGCTAGCCAGCGGTGCCTCAAGCCCCCAAAGCCGATTATTGGTCACCACCATGCGGCCGTATTCCGTGGCGCGCAGCCAGGGGCCAATGCCCTCATCGCTCACCACAACACGGCCACCCGGCCGCACCACGCGGTTCATCTCGGCAATGCCCTTGCCGATATCGTCAAACAAGTTGATGCCGCCGAAATGCAAAGCGGCGTCGAAGCTGTTTTCGGCATAGGGCAGTTGCAGCGCATTGCCGGCGGAAAAATGCACCTGGCGGGCCTGGTCCGGCCGGTCGCGCTGCCAGCGCATGCTGGCCTCCTGCACCATGGCCGGAGACAGGTCCTGCGCATGCACCTCGCCCTCGGGCCCTACCAGGTCCAGCACAGCGGGAATGTCGTCCCCCAGGCCGCACCCCGTCACCAGCACGGTTGCACCCGGCCGCAACCGCAGCCGCGCCGCCATGGCCTGGCGAAAGGCGGCTTCATCGGCGGCGAAGGTGGCGAAGAGCCAGTCGAGGAAGTTGCGATAGATGCTGCACGCCGCTTCGGTGTTGTACATCTCCAGCGAGGTGGTTTGCCCGGCCCCTGGGAAGGCCAGGTCGAGGAAGTTCGGCACCCCGGCCTCGGCATGGCCTGCTGCCGGCAGGTAGGGGTAGTGGGCGCCATCGGCGCGCAGCAAGCCTTGTGCGGTGGCACGCAAGGGCTGGCCCGTGGCCGGACATACGAAGGGCACACGCGCCATCACCATCTCCCGGCGGTTGCACCGCCCCTTTTACCTGCTGCTGAAACGTTAGCAGGCCCCAGGGCCGCTTGCCATCCGCCGCCCGGTTACCCCTTTGGCGCAACCCGGGCTGCCACCCGTCCGGCATGGTACTCGGCCAGCGAACGCGGCTGCCGATGGTTGAAGCCGAGCAACTGGCGGACCTGTGGGTCGGCGGAGAAATCATCACCAAGGCAGGCCGGCAGGTCGATCTGCTGGCGCATGGCGGCGACGGTATAAAGGTGGTTCACCGCCCGCCGATCCGCCTGGGTGCGGTTGGTGCCGCCGCAATGGAAGGTCATGGCATCCAGCACCAGGAAACTGCCGGCCGGCGCCGCCAATTGGCGCTGCTGGGCCGAGATCACCGCCTCCGAGGAAAAGGCCTCCTGCTTGTGCGAGGCGGGAATGACGAAGGTGGCGCCATTTTCCAGGGTAAAGGCGTCGAGGCAGAACAACGCATTCACCGCCAGCGGCCGGCTGCTGACGAAGTGCTGGTAGGGCAGGTCCCGGTGATAGGCCGATTGGCTGTAGGCCAGGGCGCCGGCTGGGTTGATGATGCCATTCTGCTGGTTGAGGATGAAGCTTGGCCCCAATAGCCCACCAACCAGCGCCAGAATGCGCGGGTTGCAGGCCAGGGCAAGAAACCGCGGGGAGTTGGCCAGCGGGCAGCGGATCAGGTCGTTTTCGCCGGTGGCCAGCAACATCTCGGCGCCGTAGCGCGCCTGGTCTTCCCGCCGCAACCTGTCGAAATCCTCGCGCAGGGCGTCCAACTGGCGCTCATCCAGGCCGCTCTCAACCACCGCGTAGCCCAGCAGGCGCAGGGTTTCCTCGGCCAGATCCAGCGCCTCGGTCGCGGTGTGTTGCAACCGCACCCCATATCGTGCGTATCGACCCGACGCTGTCATCAGCCCGCCTCTTCGATCTGCCATTGCGTCTCGACCCGCCGGCCCGGTCGGAACCGCAGCGAGCGGAGGCTCACGCTCTGCGCGGCCTTGGTTTATAGGGAAGCACTCATCCTGCCAATAAAAGTGTGCTGCCCGATGAAACTGTCCATAGTGGCCACCTTGTACCGCTCCGCGGCGCATATCGGCGAATTCCACCGCCGCGTGATGGCCGAGGCCGAGGCGATTTCCACTTCGGTGGAACTCATCCTTGTCAATGATGGCTCGCCGGATGACAGCCTGGCCGTGGCGCTGGCCTTGCAGGCCGATGACCCACGGATTGTGGTGCTCGACCTGGCGCGCAACTTTGGCCACCACAAGGCCATGATGACCGGGCTGATGCATGCCAAGGGCGAGTTGGTATTCCTGACCGACAGTGACCTGGAGGAACCGCCGGAATTGCTGGGCAGGTTCCATGCCGAACTGGCAGCCGGCGATTGGGACGTGGTCTATGGCGTGCAGCGCAACCGGCGTGGCGGCTGGTTCGAACGCGTCTCAGGCGCCGCCTTCTTCAGCCTGGTTGGGCTGCTGAGCGATGAACCGCTGCCGCGCAATGTGGTGACCACCCGCCTGATGCGGCGCAGCTATGTGCGCGCCCTGGTGGCGCACCGCGACCGCGAGATGCAGATCGCGCATCTCTGGCTGCTGACCGGTTTCCGGCAGAAGCCCTTGCCGATCGACAAGCTTTCCCTCTCACCCACCAACTACAGCGTGGCCCGACGGGTGCAGATGGCGGTCCGTCATATCACCACCACTTCCACCCGCCTGCTGTACCTTATCCTGTATTTCGGCATGGCCATCTGCACCTTGTCGATGCTGGCGGCGGGGTTCTTCCTGGCGCGCTACTCCATGCATGGCGTGGGGGTGGATGGCTGGACCTCGATCTTCGTCTCGGTCGCCTTCTTCGGCGGCACCACCGTGTTGATCCTGGGCATCATCGGCATCTACATCGCCAACATCCTGTCCGAGGTGAAGCGCCGCCCCTACACACATCTGCGGGCGATCCATCGCGCCCCTGCCCGGGAGAATGGCCAGGCATGACCGGTTCAGACAACAGCATCCTCGACGCGGTGCGCGGCTACTACAGCGCCAGGCTGGCCGAGCACGGCACCACGCCGCGTGGCGTGGACTGGAAGGACACCGACAGCCAGCACCTGCGGCACCGGCAATTCCTCAGGCTGCTGGCCGAGGACCCGGACGCCTCGGTGCTGGATGTTGGCTGCGGCTATGGCGACTTCCTGCCCTTCCTGCGGGCGGCGGGGCATCGTGGCCGCTATATCGGCTGCGATGTGGCGCCAGCCATGGTGGAGGCGGCGCGCCGCCTGCATGGCGAAAGCGCCGACCACAGCTTCGTGGAAGGGCCGGCAATGGCCGGCGCGGCGGATTATGCCATTGGCAGCGGCATCATGAATGTCATCCGCGGCGCCAGCCCCACGGCCTGGGCAGCCTATGTCGAGAGCACCATCGAGGCGCTGGCCCGCGCGGGCACCAAGGGCTTCGGCTTCAACATGCTCAGCCTGAACTCGGACGCAGACCGCCGGCGCGCCGACCTGCACTATGCCGACCCACCCACCACGCTTGCCACCTGCATCGCCCGCTACGGCCGGCATGTCGCCCTGCTGCAGGACTACGGCCTGTGGGAGTTTACCCTGCTGGTGCGTCAGCCGGCTTCCCAAACCGCCAGCCCGAAGCCGGTGGCACCGTAGCCTCGGCCATTATACAGCAACCATCGGCGGCCGGCCTGCTCGAACACCGCCGGATAGGCCAGCGACCCACTCTCCCATGGCTCCGCCCCGGGTGAGATGCCCGCCGGCACGCGCTGCCAGGCCTCGCCGTCGTCACTCAGCGCGCGGCCGACAACATAGGGGCCGGTCGCGCTGCGGGCGCTGAAATACATCTCATACCCACCCTGGGGCAGCGCCAGCACGCTGGGTCGCAGCAACGCCACCTCGGGCGCCTCGGGCGGCAGGCACAGCGCCTCGGCGCGCTTCCAGTTCAGCCCATCGCAGGAGGTTGCGGTGCGCAGACCGTGGTACATCTCGGCCGGGTCGTCGCTCCAGCTTGGGCTGGTGCCGTACCACAGCCGCCAATCGCCGGGCGCGGGGTTCAGCACGCAGGGATAGGACAGCGTGAAGGGATCCTGCGGCGCCCGGTCCAGCACCGGGCCAGCGAAGCGCTGTTCAAACCGCGCCTGCGCTGCATTGCCGAAGGCCACGCCAATGGCATTGCGCCAGGGCATGGAGCGACTGAGATTCCAGCCCATGTAGTAAAGCCGGTCACCATCCGGGCCAGGCACGATGCAGCCGATGCTGACGCCGGCATCGTCGAAGGTAGCCGGTGCGCCGGGCAACAGCACGGGGCGCGGATCGGCCTCCTCCACCTTGGGCTGGTCGCCCAGGCGAATGACAACCGAGCCAACCGCCGAGCGATTATTGGCATCGCGGCCGCTGTAGAAAACGCGCACCAGGTCGCCACCCAATGGGTAGGGCACCGGCAGCGCCGCATGGCTCAGCAACGCGGGATCAGGCCCCGAGGCGCCGGCGAAGACCTGACCAAGCTTGCGCCAGTGCATCGCCGCTAAATCCGCCGCAGCCGATGGCTGGGCACCGGCGAAATCTCAGTGCCGCGCGGTGCCAGCACGCTGCCATCGGGCAGGTTCTCCAGCGCCAGGGCACCGGCGCCCAGCACGCAGCGGGCCCCCAGCACCACATGGTCCCGCAGGGTGGCATTCACCCCGATGAAGCAGCCAGGCCCAACCTGCACCCCGCCCGAGACCACCACATGCGAGGCGATGAACACGTTGTCGGCGATGCTGCTGTGGTGGCCGATATGGTTGCCGCTCCAGAGCGTGACATTCGCGCCAATGCTGGCGAAGGGCTGGATGACGTTGTTTTCCAGGATGAAGCAATTGTCGCCATGCGACAGGTCGGGGAAGGTGGTGGCCCGCGTGCTGACATAGGATGCCAGGGTGTAGCCCAAGGCACGCGCCGCGGCGGCCTTCTCGGTGCGCACCGCATTCAGCTTGGCGTAGCTCAGCGCCACGAACATGTCGTAGCGGTCTGGCGGGTACAGGCTGGCCACCTGCTCAAACGGCACCACGGGGCGCCCCATGAAATCGGCCGCGTTGATGAAGGCCGCATCCACGGTAAAGGCCGCCACGTTTCGCGGTGAATCATGGGTGAAGTAGAAATCAGCCAGGGCCGCGATATCGCCGGTGCCGAATACGACCAGATCTTTCATGCCAAGCCTGCTTTTCCTGTGCTGCCGGACGGCGGAGCGAAGTCGGCATCGAAGCCCAATGAATAGTCGATCAGGGCCGCCTTGTCATGCCCGGTGGGCTACGGCATGAGGCGAGGCAGGCGCTGCGGCGCACCCAGGCCGAGGAGGCAGCGACCGTGGAAAAATACCTGTTCATTGGCGCCACGCTGGCACTCACCGTCTATGGCCAGTTGATGATGAAGTGGCGGGCCGTGGTGCATGGCGATGCAACGCATGATCGGATGCACTACCTCTGGGTGATGTACACCGACATCGGCGTGCTCTCCTCCCTGGCGGGGGCCCTGCTCGCCAGCATCACCTGGTCGCTGGCGTTGCAGCGGGTGCCGCTTGCCGCCGCCTATCCGTTCATGGCGTTGACCTTCGCGCTGGTGCCGCTGGCCGGCGTGCTGCTGTTCCGCGAAAGCCTGGCCCCGCTGCAGATACTCGGCCTGCTGCTCATCGTGGTGGGCGTGTCGCTCTCGGTCAGCGGCAACAGCTAGAGCAATATCCGTTCTGATGGAATCATCAGAACGGATTTCTTGCTCTAGTTTCAAATAGTTGTAGAGCACGAAATGCGCCCAACAGGGCGCATAGTGCTCTAACCTGGCTCAGCGGGCAGGCTGGCCAGCACGAAGCGCGAGCCGCCCCAGGGCAGGGAAAGGCCCAGCCCAATGGCCCAACGCTCCACCCCCAGCGCCTGCTCCAGCAGCCGGTCCAGCAAGCGGGGCAGGCGCAGTTCATCCTCCGGCCGAATCTCCCGGTCGCGCTGGCGCCACCGGCTGAGCAGCATCAGGGGCAACAGGCTGCTGACGAAGGAGGTGTTGCGGCGAACCACCAAGCCGGCGGCACGGCACTTGGCCGCCAATTCGCCAGTGGTGTAGCGGCGCTTGTGGTGCGCGATATCATCCACCTGGCTCCACAAGGCCGGGTGCTGCGGCACCGAGAGCAACACGCTGCCGCCAGGCGCCAGGGCCGCCACCATCTGGCTGAGCACCTCGGTATCCGCGTCAATATGCTCCAGCACGTCGAAGGCGCAGATAAGGTCGAATTCCGCCCGGAACGGAATGGCCCGCGCATCCATCTGCACCAGTTCGGCAAGCCCCCCGGTGCGCCGCGCGGCGTAGCCCAGGCCGTTGGTGAAAATCTCGCTTGCGGTAAGCCGGGCCTGCGGCAGGGCCTGCAACAGCGCGGTGCTGACATAGCCGGTGCCACAGCCCACCTCCAGCACGCGCATGGCCCCGGGCACATGCCGCCGGATCAGGTCCATGATCAGCCGGTTGCGGCTTCTGAACCAGAAGCTTTCACCCTGCAGCCGGTCCAGTGCGTCATGCGAGGTGGCCGCCATGCCATCATTCTCAAGCGCCAGGTCAGGGGCAAAGCAGGTGAAACCATCCATCACGGCGGGGGTGAAGCCACACGATGTGCAGCACCAGTCAGCCTTGATTGTCTCGCCAGCGCAGCGCAGGCAGATCCTCATGTCGTCGTCCCGGCAAGGCTGTTTTGCTGTGGCATCCTACCGCTGACCGGCGCCTGCCGCCACCCTTCCCCCCTGCCAGGGCCGGGCGCGGCCGCGCACCCTTGCCCAGGCCAAGTCAAATCATGCAGAAGGCCTGCATGATGGCTCACCTGAGGCGCCTTATTCTGGCAAGGCTGCGGTCGCAGTCCGCCGCCATGGCCATGCTGCGCCCGCTTGTTCAGGCGGCGCGGCGCTGGTGGGAAAGCAATAGTTGGCTCTACTACCACAGTTGGGCACGGCAGTTGGCGGCACGGGCCCGGCAGCAGGTTGCGCCGGCTCCCGCGGCAGCGCCCCTGCTGTTCATCGCCTTGCAGGCCAATGGCCCTGGCGGGCGGCAGCGCAGCCTGGCAGCGCTGGCAGCGCAGACCGATGCCGGCTGGCGCCTGCTGGAATGCGGCGAGGATGCCGCCGCCATCGCCGCCACCCAGCATGCCGCCGCTGCGCAAGCCGGCTGGTGGCTGTTGCTGCGCGAGGGCGAGGTACTGGCCGCACATGCGGTGGCGCGCCTGCGCAGCGCCGCACAAGCGCCGGATGTGTCGGTAATCTATGCTGATGAGGACGCCTATGGCCCCTTCGGCCTGCGGTTCCGCCCCTGGCTGAAGCCGGGCTTCGACCCCGATTTGCTGTTGACCCAGAACCTGTTCGGGTATGCGGTGGCCTATCGCGCCACCGCGCTGACGGCGCATGGCAGCAGCGGCCATGCCCTGGCACTGGCGCAAACCGCGCCTTGCCTGCGGGGCGGGGCCACCGGTGTGGACCATGTGGCCGACATCCTGCTCAGCCGGCCCCTGCACACCGCTGCCCCCTGGCGCGAATTGGACCCCGTGGCCGTGCAGGCGGCGCTGGCCGCCGATGGGCGCGGCGCCACCCTCGCGCCCGGCCTGCATGGCCTGCCCCGCGTGGTCTGGCCGCAGCCGCAACCGGCCCCGCTGGTGAGCGTCATCATCCCCACCCGAGACCGGCTGGACCTGCTGGGCCCCTGCGTCGAGGATGTGCTGAACCGCACCGAATACCCGGCCATCGAGGTGCTGATCGCCGACAATGACAGCCGCGACCCCACCACCCTGGCGCAGTTCAAGGCCTGGCAACAGGACCCCAGGGTGCGCATTCTGCCCTGCCCCGGTGCGTTCAACTATTCCCGCATCAACAACCAGGCCGTGGGCGCCGCGGGTGGCGAGATGGTGCTGCTGTTGAACAACGATACCGCCGTGCTCAACCCCAACTGGCTGGAGGAGATGGTGGCATTGGCGGCACGCCCCGAGGTGGGGGCGGTGGGCGCCAGGCTGCTCTACCCCAATGGCCGGGTGCAGCATGCCGGGGTGGCGCTGGGCTTTGTCGGCGTCGCCGGGCACGACCTGGCATTTCGCGCTGGCGACGACCCTGGCCCAGAGGATGCGCTATGCCACACCCGCAGCATCTCGGCTGTCACCGCGGCCTGCCTGCTGGTGCGGCGCAGCCTGTTCCTGGCCGTGGGCGGGTTGGACGAAACCGCGCTGCGGGTGGCGTACAATGATGTCGACCTGTGCCTGCGCATCCGCGAGGCCGGCTTCCGCAACCTGATAACCCCGCATGCCTGCCTGCTGCACAAGGAAAGCGCCAGCCGAGGCGCCGACATGGCGCCCGAACATCGGGCGCGCTGGCAGGCCGAATGCGCGGTGATGCAGGACCGCTGGGGCCCGCTGTTGCGGGAAGACCCCTATTTCAACCCGCTGCTGGCACGCAGCAGCATCAATCGCGGCCTGGCCCGGCTGGGCAGCGCGGCGCTGCCGGGCCAGGGCCAGGGCCAGCAAGGCTGAACCAGCGCGTGCTGCCGCGCCGGCTTCAACGCGGCACGCGCCAGCCCAATACCTCCCCGGCGCGTAGCGCAGCCCGTTGGCCGGTACTGTCCCAGGCGGGGGGCGCGGTAGCCAGGGTCAGGTAAAAGCCCACCCCCGCCGCCCGCAACCGGGCCAGGGCCTGTTCGGCGTTGGTTTCGGCCTGCACAGCCGCGGCAATCGCCAGCCGCTCGGCCACAATCGGCGTGCGGGGCGGGCCAGAGGCGCGCAGCACCCCGGGACGCGACAGCCAGGCCGGAACGCCACTGGCGCCAATGATGATGGTGGAATCGTCAAACCACACCTCATCCGGGTTCTGCCCACCCATCAGGAAGCTTTCCTGCGGGGTGGCTTCGGCCTGAATCCAGCGTGCCGCCGCCAGCAGGCCGGGCCGTATCGCGTTGTCTCGGTGTGGCGCCAATATGGCCATGTGCGGCTGCTTGGCGCCCGGTAGCCACAGCACCATGCTGGCCAGGCCAAGGCAGCAGGCCACGGCGAGCGATGCAGGCCGGTTCAACCGGGGCCACAGCCGCAAGGCCAGGTCAGCGCTCCAGACCAGCAGCACGGCATAGAGCACGACAAAGCCGCGCTGCCGCAGGTCGGTAAAGTCGCCATTGTACGGGGTGGGCGCCAGCGTCATCAGCCCGGCAGCCCAGGCCAGCGCGGTAATTGGCAGGGCATCGTAGGGCCGCATCAGGCCCCGGCGCAGCGCCAGCACCAGCCCCGCCAGCACGGCCGGCAGAAACACTCCGCCAATGCCAAGCAATGCCAGACCCAGGCCGAATGGCAAGGCGCCCAACGGACCCAGCCGGCCCGTCATCCAGGCGTAGAGGCCATCATAGGCGGTGGGGCCAAAGCCGGTGTGCAGGAATTCCAGGTAGCGCGCCAGGAAGCTGACAAGGCCGATGCTGGCGATCTCCGTTCGGCTGTACAGCAGCAACACCGGCACCGCCGCCACGCAACCCAGGGCCAGCAAGCCATGGCGCCACCGCGCCGGCAGACCAGGGAAGGTCAGCCACACGGTTACCGCCCAGGGCACCAGCAACCAGACGAAGACATGCGCCCGCAGCATGAATGAAGCGGCCAGCAGCACGGCGGAAAGCGCCAGCGTGCGCAGCCCGCCTTGGCGGATGAACAAGACGAGCAACGCCACCGACGCGCATGCCACCGGCAGCGCATAAAGCGACCCCGGCGAGGTCTCCATCATCCAGTGGAATGAGAAAAATCCCTGGCGCAGCCCGTAGGCCGCGGCATCAGGCAGCAGGATCAGCAGCGCCAGGCACAGCGCCCCACCGGCCAGGCCGGCCATCATGCGGCCCAGGGCAAACACCCCAAGGGCCGAGACAAAGCTGCCAAGCGGCAGCCAGAAACTGGTCTGCACCGCCAGCGGCGTTACCCCCGTGAGCCGCACCGCCAGGCCGGCCAGGGCATGGCTGACCGCGTGGTAGAAGGGGGCACGAACATCGGCCAGGGCGCTGCTGCCACGCCCGGCCGAGCGTGGCTCGCCAAACTCGGCGATGGTGCCGGCCTGGATAAAGCCGTCGGACCACAACCGGTACCGCCCGCCGGCCAGGAATTCGTCAAACCGAATGCTGCTTTCCAGCGACCAGATCAGCGCAAAACCGGCCACCGCCAGCAGGCAGAGCAAATGCGGCCAGCCAGCGGTCTCATCTGCCGCCCTCAACCGCCACCCCAGGCCGCCCAACAGCAGAACGCCGGCGGGCAGCAGGATGGAGGCGCTGAACAACATCACCGGCAGCGCCAGGCCAAAGGCCAGGAATGCCAGGCCGATGATGAGGTGCAGTTCCATCGGCAAGGCGGTGCGCCCAAGCGTGGCAAGCAGCCGCCCCCAGCCAATGCTGAGCAGCAACAGCACGGCTGTCAGCAGCCCAAGCGCAAGGGACTGCCCGGGAACCGCATTCACCGCCACCACGGCTGCGGCCGGCAGAACCAGGCAAAGCGCCGACCACAGGCCAGGGTGGCGCGCCAACGCGGCGGTCACCGTCATGGCGCAGCACCGCGGCGCCATCGGCGCTTGAGGTCGAGGCAAGGCTTTTCAACCAGGAACCAGGACAGCGCCCCAAGGCAGGTGCTGATGGGCAGGGCCAGCACTGTCATGCCGATTGGCCCCATTGCGGGGAAATGGAACGCCAGCAATTGCTGGGTCGGCCACCCATATAAATATATTCCGTATGAATAATCCTGCACAAAGCCTGGCAATGGAATCTTGGGCCCGTAAGCGACATAAAATACGCCATAGCAAAGCGTGATGATGAAGAAAAATTTATAGACAACCGGATCATTGAATGACAATGTCGTTGCCAAAATAAGCATCAACAATATCTTATGGTCTATCTTGATATAATTTCTGTTGATATAAACCAAACTTCCCGCCACGAAAAATCCGCAAACCTGCAAATTATTGCCGTTGTAAGGCATCATCGGCAAATGCTCCGGCACCAGAAGCACCAGCAGCACCCCACCAAAAATGGCGCAATTGGCCGCAACGCGGGAATGGAGAAATCCAACTACCCCCAATAGGTAAATGCTCACGTGGTTGGCGATGCGGGGTTGCGCGCGGGCTCGGGATATGAGTCAAGGTATGGATGACCCTGCCGCCCCGGTTTGGCCTGAGTGACGCCGAGAAGGACGCCCTGCTGCTGGAGCAGGCGGCGATGATCCAGCGGCTG
>CANFIE010000065.1 GCA_947446625.1 Acetobacteraceae bacterium
CGATGCCCGGCCAGAGGTGCCGCAGGATTGGCCGCTGCATTGCCCGCTCCGCACCACACCCTTCCTGCGGCCGGGCGAATACATCACCCTGCAGGAACCGGATGGGGCGGAATATGGCTACCGCATCGTGCAGGTAGCCTGAACCAACCTCAGCCTCCCTGGGCGTTGATTTCCTGGTTGGCGCGGCGCAGGCGTTGCGAAAGCTGCCGGCCAATGGCGGCCAGCAGGCCGGACTTCACCGCCCGGGTGCCCTCCGAAAGCGCCTCCAGCCGCTGGAGCGACAGGGCGTAGGCGACGATATCGGTATCGGCCAGCACATCGGCTGACCGTGGCGCACCGTCCAGCAGGGCCATTTCACCAAAGGCAACCCCCGGTTCCAGCGTGGCCAGGCGCCGGCTTTGCCCGCCCGCCAGGGGCAGCCGCACGCTCACCCGGCCACGGGCCAGGAAGAACATCTCGCTGGCCTGTTCGCCCTGGCGCAGCACCAGGGTGCCGGCCGGGTATTCCCGCCGCTGGACCGAGGCCGCCAGTTCCGCCAGCGCATCGGCGGGCATTTTCTGCAGCAGGTCCATCTCGGTCAGGTCGCGTTCCAACTCGGGCGGCTTGGCGGCATCCATGGCGGCCAGCAGGGCGTCCTCGGCCCATTCCAGCGCCTGATCCAGGTCTGGCAGCAGGTTGGTGACGGGCAGGGCGGCGGCCAATTGGCGCTGGCAGGCGCTGCCGGGCAGCACCACCAGCCGCATCCGCCGGCCGGCGGCTTCCTGCGCAGCCAGCAACTGGCCCAGCAGATGCGCCGCCTGCGGCTCCACCTGGTCGGCGCGCAGCAGGTCCAGGATCAGGTGGCTCACCGCGGCGGCGCAGGCGGCAATGCGGCGGCTGATCTGTTCCACCGCGGCAAAGCCAAGCACGCCGCGCAATTCCAGCACCACGGCGCGGCGCCCCACCTGCTCCAGCAGGCCCCGCTGCGGCTCTGAGCGGGTGCGCTTGGAGGCGGTGCTGCCGGCATCATACTGGCGGCGAATGGCCGAGGCGTAGCCGCGCGTGGCGTCGAACATGTTCAGGCCGAACTGCTCGGACAGCGTCTCGCACACCTTGATGCCGCGCACGCTGTTGCCGCGTTCGTCCAGCGGCGGCGAGAACACGCCAATGCCCATGGCGCCCGGCAGCACGGCGATGATGCCGCCGCCCACGCCGCTTTTGGCCGGCAGCCCCACCCGGTAGGACCATTCGCCGGAATAGTCATACATGCCGCAGGAGTTCATGACGGCGATGACGTGCTTGACGTGTTCCGGCTTCAGCGCCGCCTGGCCGGTGAAGGGGTTGATGCCGCCATTGGCCAGGGTGGCGGCCATGCAGGCCAGGTCCCGCGCCGTAACCAGCAGGGAGCATTGCTGGAAATAGAGGTCGAGGTGCTCCTCGATCGGTTCCGCCAGCATGCCGAAATTCAGCTCGAGATGCGCGATGGCGCGGTTGCGGTGGCCGGTAAGCTTTTCTGAGCGGAACACCGCCTCATCCAACTCCACCGGGTGGCCGACATAGCGCTGGAACATGGCCTGCACCCGGGCCAGGCGAGTGGCGGGGTCGGCGCCCTTCACCAGGCCCGAGGTGGCGATGGCGCCGGCATTGACCATGGGGTTGAAGGGCCGGTTGGCGCGGGTATCAAACACGATGGAGTTGAAGGCCTCGCCGCTCGGTTCCACCCCCACCTTGCGCAGCACATGGTCGCGGCCATGGTCGTCCAGCGCCTGGCCGAAGACGAAGGCCTTGGAGATGGACTGGATGGTGAAGGGAATATCGCTGTCGCCCACGGCATAGACCGCGCCGTCGGTGGTGGCGATGACAATGCCGAAATGTGCCGGGTTGGCCTTGGCGAGTTCGGGGATGTAGTCGGCCAGTGCGCCAACATTCACAGGGGCCAGGTTGGCGTGCAGGCTGGCCAGGACTGAGTCGACAAGGTTGGCCGGCAAAGGCTGCGGCACAAGGCTAGGCTGGTAGTTCAATGCTGGTCGCTCCCAGGCCGGCTTGCTGCCGGCTTTCTCATCGGCGGTGACATGGTGCTGTCATAGTCCAGCAACATTCATGCCCTGGGCTGCTTCCGATGGCTAGCGTCTGATCGTCGTTGAGGGAAGCACCGGCGGCGTGAATCAGCCGCCCGAACAACGGCGTAGCGTCTGGCAGACGCTACAATGCCCCGGCATGGTCGGCGCCGCGGGTGGCGTGCCAGCGCATCAGCCGCAGGCTGCCTGCCTGCATCAGGCGCTGACGCAGCAGCCAGCGCTCGGCCTCCGAGATCAGCGCCACGGCGGCGGGGCGGCGGGGCATGCCGTTGCGCCGCATCAGTTCCACCCGGTATTGCCAGGCGGCCATCAACGCGGCGCAGTGCCGGGCGCCCACATCCTCGCGCACATTCACGCTGAAGCCGCCGGCGCTGAGCGAGGCTTCAACGCTGGCGGTGGTCTCGGGCAACTGGGTGCGGCCTTCCAACTCGGCCCAGCGTTCCACGCTGGCGGCCAGCCGGCCTTCGGGCATGGCGCCGCGCACCAATTCCAGCAGCACCAGTTGGCCGCCCGGCTTCAGCCCGGCGGCAATGGCGGGCAGCAGCCGGGCGCTGGCGCAGCGGCGCAGCGGTTCCAGCGCCAGGGCGTGGTGGTGGTAGCGGTGGCGGAAGAAGGGCTCGGTAGGGTCCCAGGTGGCTACCGTGGCGCGGCGCCCCAGCGGGCGCAGGCGCAGGGCCATGCGCTCGGCCAGGAACAGGTCATCCTGCTGCGCCGCTACCCAGGCACCGCGGGTGCTGGCAATGGCCGAGGCAGCGCCCCCGGCATCGGCGCCCAGCAGCAGCAGGGTGGTGGCGGGGGAAAGCGGCAGCAGGTTGGCCAGCCGATTGGCTTCCGCCGCGCCGCCGGGCAGCACGAAGCCTTCGCCCCACAATTGGTCCGCCAGGGCGCTGAGCTCCTCGGGGTCGGGCGGTTCCAGCCTGGCGCGGGGGGCGGGGGCGGGCAGGGGCGGGGCGGCGCTGGGTTCCTGCCGGAGCGGGGGCGGCGGCGGCGGTGCCAGGCCCAGCCGCTGGCGCCACAGCGAGAACAGCGCCGGCAGCCGGCGCAGCCAGCCGAGCAGCAGGGATTTCATCGGAGAAGGACCGGAGGGCGCCGCATGGCGGGAAAGGGTTTACCCGGTGGCGGTGAATCCGGGGTTAGCGCCTGATCGTCGCCGGTGGAGGCACCGGCGGCGTAAATCAACCGCTCGAACAGGCGCTACGCCGGGCGGCCTGGCTGTGGCAGGCTAGGCGGATGCAGCGAACGGAAACGGAGTTGGGCCAGCTCTGGCGCGCCATGACGGCGGCGGACCTGCCGGCGGTGCTGGCGCTGAGCGCGCTGGTGCATCCCGGCCTGCCGGAGGATGAAGCGGTATTCGCCGAGCGCCAGCGGCTTTACCCGGCGGGTTGCCTGGCACTGGCGGGCGGGTCGGGGTTGCTCGGCTATGCGCTCAGCCACCCCTGGGCCGGGCCCAGCCCCAGGCTGAACAGCCTGCTGGGCGCGCTGCCGCCGTTGCCGCGTTGCTACTACCTGCATGACCTGGCGCTGCTGCCGGCGGTGCGTGGCCAGGGTGCCGGGCAGGCGGCGCTGCGGCTGCTGCTGGCGCAGGCCGGGGCGCTGCCCTGCCGGTTGATTGCGGTGGGCGGTTCGGCGCCGTTCTGGCGGCGGCAGGGCTTTGCCGCAGTGCCGGGCGATGCCGCCATGCTGGCCAGCTACGGGCCAGGGGCGGTTTATATGCAAAGGGGCTGATGCCCCGGCCAGGGCGGAACCCTGGCCGGGGCATCAGGTTGGTTCAGGCGGCAACCAGCAGGCCGGCGGCAGCCAGCCGGCGGCAGAAGTCGAGCCCGCCTTCGCCCAGTTCGGCCGGGGTGGCGCCTTCGTCCAGCGCCTCCAGCCAAGCCAGGCGGGCTTCGTCCAGCGCTTCCTGGCCATCGGCCCAGCGCAGTTCGGCCCGGCCATCCGGCAGGGCCGCCACATGGTGGTGCATGGAATCCGACAGCCGCAGCCGATCCCCCTCGCCGGGTGGCGGGGTCAGCAGGCCGCGCCCGGGCAGGGCGATGCGGTTTTCCGCCAGGCTGTCCAGCATCCGCAGCCCCATGCCTTCCAGCACCGGGGCGGTGGCCAGGGCTTCCAGCCGGGCGGCCATGGCGCGCAGCAGCGCCGGGGCCTGATCGGGGTCGCCCAATCTCCAGCTGGGGAAGGCTTCGCGCAGGGCGGGGTCTTCCGCCTCACGCATCTCCAGCGCCTGACGCAGGGCCTCGGCCCAACAGGGCTCCATCAGGCCGATGGTCAAATGCAGGGAATGGCCGCCCTCTGCCTGGGTGCGGGCTTCGTGCAGCACGCCACGCGGCAGGTACAGGGCATCACCGGCGTTCATGGTGAACTCAACCGGCTCGCCCTCGGGCTCGATATCGCGCTGCCAGGGGGTGCGGCGGGTGGGGTGGGGCAGCGGCTGTCCGGGCCAGACCCGCCATTGCTTCTGGCCTTCCACCTGCAGCACCAGCACGTCGTGCGTATCATAATGCACGCGGAAGCCCTGGGCGCTGGCCGGGGTGAGGTACACGTTGCACTGCACCGCGTGCAGGAACAGCTTTTCCAGCCCCCGGCAGAACCGCGCCAGCGGCCCGTGCATTTCGTGGAACTGGGACACCACCAGCGTGGCGCCGGCGTCGAAGCGCGCCATCAGGCGGGGCGCATCGACATGGCCGGAGCTGAGCGCGTAATCCTCAGGCGACAGCGAGGCCGAACCGCGCCGGCCACCATCGGCCATGGAAACCCGTGGTGCCTTGGCCGCGTCGGTCAGCAGGAACGCATCGAGGTGTTGCACCCCGAGCAGCCCCGCGTACCGATCCGGCTCCCCGCCGGGCAAGTGCCGCCATTCGGCGGCCTCGCGCAGCGCCAGCGCCTCCTCCAGCGACATGTCGCCGAAGGCAAGCGCGAAGGCGTCCTCAGTGAGGTTGGTTGGTGTTACCACCGGCCGCGAATGCCCCGGCCAGGTGCGTCGTTCGGGTCGTTGTCGTTGCGGCCGCCGCCATAGCCGCCGCCGCGAATGCCGCGACCGGGGGCATCGTTCGGGTCGTTGTCGTTGCGGCCACCGCTATAGCCGCCGCGAACGCCCCGGCCCGGTGCGTCATTCGGGTCATTGTCGCTGCGACCACCGCCGCTATAGCCCCGGCGAATGCCCCGGCCCGGTGCGTCATTCGGGTCATTGTCGGAGCGGTACTGCACCGGCGTGGCGTTGGGCGCCTCAACCGGCATGGGCGCGGCGGCCGGCGCGGCCATGGCGCGGGTGCTCAGCGCCGCGGCGCTGAGGCCGGCAGTACGGAAAACCAGCAGTCGGCGATTCAGGCGTTCAGTACGCGGTGTCTCGTCCGTCATGTGAGAAACCTCCCGGTGATAAGTGAGTGTGCTATGTCACGCCCAGCGCAGTGGTTGCACAAGTCCCACGATGCGGGCAAATGCGCGATCAGGTGAAATGTTATCGTCGCCCGGCCCCGGCTGCCAAGCCGGAAGGGCAGAGGAGCCAGTCATGTCCGCCACCGAGACCCCCACCCCTTCGGCCCCGGTGCTGCCGCCGCTGTACAAGGCGCTTGAGGCGCTGACGCCAGAGCGCCACGGCAAGCTGAAGCTGCACAATGCCGGCTATGCCTTTGCCGCGGCCATCAATGCCGTGCCGCTGGCGGCCGAAGAATTCACCACCGCCATGCGCACCATGCCGATTGTCTTCACCGCCCAGGCGCCGCATGTGCCGCTGGGGCTGTGCGGCTTGCAGGCCGGGCATAACCATTTTGTGAATGCGGATGGTACCTGGCACGAGGGCAGCTACATCCCGGCCTATCTGCGCCGCTTCCCGTTCTTCCTGGTGCGGGTCTCGCCCGAGTCGCAGCAGCTGGTGCTCTGCCTGGACCCCCAGGCGCCGCAGGTTTCCGCCACCGAGGGCGAGGATATGTTCACCGCTGACGGCAAGCCCTCGGCGATGCTCGACCGTTCCTTCACCTTCACCAAGGCGGTGGAGGAAGCCATGCTCCGCACCCGGGTGATGGCCGAGGGGCTGGCCGAGATGGGGCTGCTCAAGGCCTCGGTTGTGCAGTTCCAGCACAAGGGCCAGCCGATGCGGGTGGACGGCTTCTTCGCCGTGGACCGCCAGGCCCTGGCGGCGCTGAGCCCCGAGCAACTGGCCACGCTGCGTGACCGTGGCTGGCTGGAGGCGGTGTACGCCCACCTGCTGTCGATCAGCGGCATGAGCGACCTGGCCCGCGACAACGGCTGAACCCGAACAGGGTTGCACTTCCGTCTGGGGTGGCGCGGCGTTAAGGAACGCCTTGCCATTCCCGGAGGTTCCATGTTCCGCCGCAGCCTGCTGACCGCCGCCGCCGCCCTGCCCCTGCTGCCGCGCGCGGCCCTGGCGGAACAACGCTTCGCGAGCATGACCATGTTCATTCCTGCCGGCCCCGGTGGCGGCTGGGACGGCTTGGGCCGCGCCGTGGAACTGGTGGCCCGGCAGGCCGGGCTGGTGGGCAGCTTCCAGTTCGAGAATATCGGCGGCGCCGGCGGCACGGTGGGGCTGCCGCGGTTCGTGGCGCAGCGGCGCGGGCGCGGTGATGCGCTGATGATCTCCGGCAGCATCATGGTTGGCGCGGTGTTGACCAACAAAACCCCGGTGGGGCTGCAGAACGTAACCCCGCTGGCAAGGTTGACCGACGAAGCCGGCGTGGTGGTGGTGCCGGCGCAATCCCCCATTCGCGACCTGAAGGGCCTGCTGGACGCGCTGCGCGCCAACCCCGGCGCGGTGAGCGTGGCCGGTGGTTCGGCCGGTGGCACCGACCACATCACGCTCGGCCTGATGCTCAAGGCGCTGGGCCGCCAGGCGCGGGAAGCGAGCTACGTGGCCTTTGCCGGCGGTGGCCCGGCGCAGGCGGCCATTCTGGGCGCGCAGGTGGGCGCGGGCATTTCCGGGCTGGCCGAGTTTGCCGAGCAGATCAAGGCCGGGCGGATGCGCGCCCTGGCCACCACCGGTGCCACCCGCAGCGACCCGGCGATTCCCACGCTGAAGGAAAGCGGCCTGGATGTGGTGGTGACGAATTGGCGCGGCGCCTTTGGCCCGCCTGGCGTGCGGCCCGATGCCCTGGCCAAGCTGGTGGCGCTGTTCACCGAGTTGCACGCTCTGCCGGCCTGGGCCGAGCTGTTGCGCACCCGCGAATGGACCGATGCCTTCCTGGTGGGGGAGGATTTCGCCAAATTCCTGGATAGCGACCGGGCGCAGACCGAGGCGGTGCTCAAAGATATTGGACTGGCGTGATGCGCCCTGACCGCGCCGACCTTTGGGTTGGGCTTTTCGTGCTGGGGTTGGGCGTGCTGGCCGGCTGGCAGGCGACGGAAATCCCGGCTTCTCCGCTGTATGCCCAGGTGGGGCCACATGCCGTGCCCTATGCCGTTGCCGCGCTGCTGGCGCTGCTGGGCACCTGCCTGGTGGGCGTGGCGCTGCTCGGCGGCTGGAGCCGCACGCTGGAAGCCGAGGCTAATGCCCCGGCCACCAATTGGCGCGCCTTGTTGCTGATGGTGGCGAGTATCAAGGCCAATCTGGCGCTGATCGGCTGGCTTGGCTTCAGCGCGGCGGCCAGTGCGCAATTCGTGCTGGTGGCGGCGGCCTTTGGCTCGCGCCGGCCCTGGCGAGACGCCGGCCTGGCGCTGATGCTGACGCTGTTTGCCTGGTTCGGCTTTGTGCAGCTGCTGGGGGTGAATATCGGCGCCGGCCTGCTGGAAGAAGTCATCCTGCGGCTGTTTGGAATGGACGTGCCATGAGCGTGTGGGATGGGTTGGGTCTGGGCTTCGGCAATGCGCTGACCCTGGCGAATCTGGGCTGGGCGCTGCTGGGCTGCTTCCTGGGCACCGCGGTAGGCGTGCTGCCGGGCATTGGGCCGGCGCTGACCATTGCGCTGCTGCTGCCCATCACCTTTCAGGTGGAAGCGACCGGCGCGTTTATCCTGTTCTGCGGTATTTTTTATGGTGCCATGTATGGCGGCTCCACCACCTCGATTTTGCTGAATACGCCGGGTGAGAGCGGCAGCATCATCACCGCGCTGGAAGGCGCGAAGATGGCGCGCAATGGCCGCGCCGGGCCGGCTTTGGCCACGGCGGCCATTGGCAGCTTCGTAGCCGGCACCATCGGCACGCTGGGTATTTCCTTCCTGGGGCCGGTGGTG
This sequence comes from Acetobacteraceae bacterium, assembly GCA_947446625.1. GTDB lineage: Bacteria > Pseudomonadota > Alphaproteobacteria > Acetobacterales > Acetobacteraceae > CAIMOR01. Next base: position 8,237 of record CANFIE010000065.1, read on the forward strand.
GTGGAATTCGCGCTGCTGCTCGGCCCGGCCGAGTATTTCTCACTGATGGTGCTGTGCTTCGTCACCGTCTCGGCCGTGCTGGGCGGCAGTGCCTTGCGCGGGCTGACCAGCCTGGCCTTCGGACTGCTGCTGGGGCTGGTGGGGATAGACCTGCAAACCGGCCAGCCGCGCATGACCTTCGGCATTCCCGAACTGTTGGACGGGGTGAATGTGGTGCTGGTGGCCGTGGCGCTGTTCGCGGTGGGGGAGACGCTGTTCCTGGCCTGGCGGCATGTGGAAGGCGGCGCCAAGGTGTTGCCGGTGGGCAATATCATGCCCAGCCGGGCCGACCTGAAGCGCAGTTGGAAGCCCTGGCTGCGCGGCAGCCTGCTGGGCTTTCCCTTTGGCGTCATGCCCGCCGGCGGCACCGAAATGCCGACCATGCTGAGCTACTACGCCGAGCGGAAACTGGTGGCGCCCGAGCACGCGCATGAATTCGGCACTACCGGCGCCATTGAAGGCGTGGCCGGGCCGGAAGCCGCCAACAACGCCGCCGCCGCCGGCATTCTGGTGCCGATGCTGACGCTCGGGCTGCCGACCAGCGCGACCGCCGCCATCATGCTTTCGGCGTTCCAGAGCTACGGCATCAACCCCGGGCCGATGCTGTTTGAGCAGCAGGCGCCGCTGGTGTGGACGCTGATTGCCAGCCTGTACGTGGCCAATGTGATGCTGGTGGTGCTGAACCTGCCGCTGGTGGGGCTGTGGGCGCGGATTTTGAAGGTACCGCAGCCGCAGCTTTACGCCGGCATCCTGGTCTTCGCGACCATCGGCACCTACGGCATTTCCAACAGCGTGATGGACCTGGTGCTGCTGTACAGTATCGGCACGGTGGGCATGTTCATGCGGCGGTTTGATTTTCCGACCGCGCCGGTGGTGATTGGCATGATCCTGGGGCCGATGGCTGAGCAGAATCTGCGCCAGGCGCTGACCATCAGCCAGGGCGATTGGATGGCCTTCCTGACTCGGCCCGGCAGCGCCATGCTGCTGGCGCTGGCCCTGGTGGCGCTGCTGGGGCCGCGGGTTTGGGCGCTGGTGCGGCGGTAGAAAAGGGCGGCGCTACTCCGCCGCCCCTTAGAGCACTATGCGCCCTGACGGGCGCATTTCGTGCTCTATAACCATTTGAAACTAGAGCAAGAAATCCATTCTGATGATTCCATCAGAACGGATATTGCTCTAGCCCCAGCGCTGCCCGCCGCTGGGCTTTTGCAGACCCAGATGGTCGCGCAGCGTGGTGCCGGTGTAGTCCTTGCGGTGCAGGCCGCGCTTCTGCAATTCCGGCACCACGTGGTCCACGAATTCGGCGTAGGTGCCGGGCACATGCGTGGCGCTGATGACGAAGCCGTCGCAGGCACGGCCGACGAACCATTCCTCCAACTTGTCCGCCACCTGCTTCGGGCCGCCCACCATATCCATGCGCGGCCGGCCACGTCCGCTGCCCACAATGAAGTCCCGCACCGTTGGGTTCTTCTTGCCGGTGCGCTGCACCACACGGTCTCGCATGGCCTGCAGGCCCTGAATGCCGGCCATCTCGTCATCGCTGAAGGGTTCGTCCATGCCCTTGCTGGCGAAGTCGAAATTCAGCGCCTCGCTGAGCAGCGACAGCGCGTCGATCTCCAGCGGCAGTTTGGCGAGCGCGGCGGCCTTGTCCTCGGCTTCCATCTGCGTGGCGGCCGTAATGGGGTAGGCGATGGTGGCGGCCTTGACGCTTTCGGGGTCGCGGCCCTCGGCGGCCACCATGGCCTTGAACTCGGCGTATTCCTTCTGGCCACTGGCCACGTCGTGATAGGCCACGAAAACCAGTTCGGCCCAGCGCGCCGAGAACTTCTTGCCCCGGCCGCTGCTACCGGCCTGGATCAGCACCGGCTGGCCCTGCGGGCTGCGCGGCACGGTGAAGGGGCCGCGGCTGTGCAGGAATTTCCCCTGGTAATCCAGCCGACGCACCTTGCTGCCATCGCCGAACCGGCCGCTGGCCTTGTCCACAATCAGCGCGTCGTCGGCCCAGGAATCCCAGTGGCCCAGCACCACTTCCACGAACTCGTCGGCGCGGTCGTAGCGGGCGTCATGCGCCATCATCTCGGCATGGCCCATATTGGCGGCCTCGCCGTCATTCAGGCTGGTCACGATGTTCCAGGCGGCGCGGCCATTGCTCATCAGGTCCAGCGTCTGCATCACGCGGGCCACGTGGAACGGCTCGAAATAGGTGGTGCTGGCGGTGCTGCCCAGGCCCAGCCGGCTGGTGGCGGCGGCCATCATGGTCAGCACCACTACCGGGTCCATCTTCACGCAACGAATGCCGTGTTCAATGGTGTGGTGGTGGTCGCTGCCGAAGCGGTCCGGCATCGACAGCCGGTCGTCGAAGAAGCCCAGGTCGAACTTGCCGCGTTCCAGCACGCGGCCGATTTCCTGGTAGTAGTCGGCCGAGAGAAAGTCGGTTCGGCTTTCCGGGTGGCGCCATGAACTAGCCAGGTTGGTGCAGTTCTGCGCCTGCAAGAAGCCCACGAGCGCCATTTGCCGCATGGCCATTCCCCTTTGTGATTACCGGGGATGCTTCCGCCTGCGGGCCGTGGCGTCAAGCCAGCGCGTGGCTCAGCCCTGCATCACCCGCCAGGCGCTGAGGCACATGACGCCGATGAAGGCGGCAAGGGTACCGAGCAAGGTGACCCGCAGCAGCAGCATGGCCAGGCCGGCGGCGCGCTGGTCGTATTCCTGCTGGGCGGCCACCATGGGGCGGGCGATGCGCTGGGACATACTGAAACATCCTGTGGTTGTGCTTGCGCATCCTTCCGCTTAACCGCAGCCGACCGCCAGCCACCAAATGCCCGCCTCGCGCTCTCGTGAATCAGCTTTTCGTGAATGAAGATTGCAGGCGCTTCATGTCGCTGAATCCGCCTGATTGTATCTGGCGCCGGCTCTGCCAAATCGTCTAACTTGTTTCGTGCGATGAAGCCCTCGCACCGTCAATCGTTGGAGGAAACCGGAATGGAATTCATCAAATCTTGTTGGTATTGGGCGGCGTTGCCTGTCCGATTTTTCTTGTATGGGTGTGCTTTTATTTTTGGCCATCCGTTGGTTTTTTTGCCCCTTACGGCGGTTGGTACGGCCGCCGCATTTTGGGATCACCGGCTGCAACTGGCCGGGCTGGGCTGCGCCGTGGTTGGTTTGTTGCTGATGTGGATTTCGGAAAATCCGGGCTCCACCAATTCCGCCTGGCCGGCCCGCAGTCCCTTCGCGCCGCCCTTGTCGATTGAAACCTGAACCCTGGCGTAGCGCACCATGCGTCCTGCCGGGCGCATGTCGTGCTCTGCAACCGTTTGAAATTAAAGCGAGAAATTCATTCTGATGATTCCATCAGAATGGATGTTGCTATAGGGTCAGGCGGGTTTGATCGGGCGCTACCGCAGCAGGGTGATCTCCACCCTGTTGTTGCGTGCCTCGCGCACACCATCGGCCGTGGGTACCACGGGCCGGGTTTCACCATGGGCGCGCACCACCATGCTGGTGCGGTCCAGCCCGTTGCGGGCCAATTCCGCCGCCACTGATTCCGCCCGGCGCTGGGCCAGGCGAATGTTGTAGGCGGCATCGCCCGAGCGGTCGGTATGACCATCCACCTCAATGCGGTTGGCCGGTAGGCGGCGAGCTTCCTGCGCGGCTTCGCGCACGGCCTCGCGCGCCTCCAAGGTCAGGTCGGCGCGGTCGCGGCCGAAGGGCACCAGGCGGAATGGCGCCACCGCCGCGGGTGGCGTGGCGGGGCTTGCCGGCGGCGGCAGGGCGGAAGCCTGGATGGCTGGGCCTGGCGCCGGTGTTGGCGCCGGCGGCGGCACGGTGACCGCCGGTGCCGTGACCATTGGGGCCTGTACTGCCGGCGCCGAGCCTGGCGCGGGCGCTGCGGCAGTTGGTTCGGCCCTTGGGCCGCCGCGCGCAGCCAGGGCAGACCAATCCGCCGGCGGGCGCGGGCCGGGCAATGGTTCGGCCGGTGGCTCATGGCCAAAGGGAATGCTGGTTTGCAGGATAAGCGCCGCCGAGGTCCAACCGCGTGGCAGGTGCAGGCTTTCCGGGTACAGCACCGCCAAAGCGCCCATTACGCCCAGGGCGGGCCAAAGCCGATGCCACAGGGCTGGTGGCCCGGCCGTGGGCGGCACGGTCTTTTCCTGCGAATTTGGCAGCATGACCCCTGGCCCCGGACTAGCCTTGCCATTCCAGCATGGCGCCCCGGCGCTGCCAACGGGCAGGTCGGCGCGTGGCTTCAGCGGGCGCCGGTATAGCCGGCCAACTCAGCGGCGATAAGACAGACATAGGCACCGCGCGGGGCGCTGGCAAAGCCGCGTGACCCTGGCAGGTGGTACTGCCGGGTTTCGCTGATGCCCCAGGCCAGGTCGTCGCCGCAGGCTTCGCGGGCCTGGCCTTCGGTGCGGTAGGTGGCCACCGCCACCATGGAAGCCAGGCCACTACGGCGCGAAATGCAGGCCGTGGCGGCACCACCCCGGTTGGCGCGGTTGCGGGCGCGGGGGCCGGCTTCGGCCTCGCAGGCCTGCTGTTGCTGTGCGCGGGTGGGCGGCGCGGCGGCATCGGCGGCGGGCTGGGCTTCGGCGCTGGCGGCCGGGGCGGGTTGCCGGTTGCGCTGGCGTGGCTGTGCCTGTGGCGTAGCGGGTGTGGCGGCAGTTTCGGCGGGTTCGGCGCTGGCGGCCGGGGCGGGTTGCCGGTTGCGTTGGCGGGGTTGAGCCTGTGGCGCTGCGGGCGCTGTGGCGTCTTCGGGCGGTGGGGTTGCCGCTTCCGTCACCGGCGGGGTGGGGCGCGTGCGCTGGGTGCGGCGGGCCGGGGCGGCGGGCGCCTCGGCCGCTGCCGGCGCCGCGACTTCGGCCGGGGCCGCGGCG
>CANFIE010000066.1 GCA_947446625.1 Acetobacteraceae bacterium
AGCCCGGCGCGGTGGAGCGTGCCGGCCGGCGAGAAGATTGGCATTGAGACCGAGATTGCCTTCCGCTTCGGCCAGGATTTGCCCGGCCGCGCCACGCCCTACTCGCTGGCTGATGTGCTGGACGCCGTGGCCGGGGTCTTCCCGATTGTGGAGATGGTGAGCACGCGCTTCCAGAACCACCAGGCGGTGACGCCGCTGGAAGCCATGGCCGACAACGGCGCGCATGGCGGCTTCATCATGGGCGCCGATGTGCCGGGCTGGCGCGAACTGGACCTGAAGGGCCTGACGATGCGCCAGAGCTGCGGTGGCGCGGTGCAGGTGGAGCAGGTGGGCGGCAATCCCTCGGGCGACCCGCTGGTGCCGCTGCTGTGGCTGGCCAACCACCTGCCCAGCATGGGCCTGCCGCTGCGCGCCGGCCAGGTGGTGACCACGGGCAGTTGCAGCGGGCTGCTGTGGGTGGAGCCGAACCAGCGGGTGATTGGCGAGTTCCTGGGCTTTGGTCAGGTGATTGTGGACTTGGCGTAGCCGCCACGCGGGCCGTGCTGCTGCATGGCCCGCAACCACGCCTAGCCGGAATTGAGAAGGCCGGCCCCGCGAAAGCGGGAGCCGGCCTTTTCGTCTCATGCAGTAAATGGCGGGCCCGAAGAGATTCGAACTCCTGACCCCTAGATTCGTAGTCTAGTGCTCTATCCAGCTGAGCTACGGGCCCGCACCCCACCTTGCGGCGGGAAGGGGGATTTAGCGAAGGCAACGCCGACGCGCAATCCCCAAAAACGCCTAGGCCGCGAGTTTATCCAATTCGCGGATAACAGCTTCACCCATCACGCTGGTGCCAACGCGGGCCATGCCGGTCTGCATGATGTCAGCCGTGCGCAGGCCGCCCGCGAGCACCTTCTCCACCGCCGTCTCCAGCAGCTTCGCGTCGTCCTCAAGCCCGAAGGACCAGCGCAGCAGCATGGCGAAGGAAAGGATCTGCGCGCAGGGATTGGCGATGCCCTTGCCGGCGATATCCGGCGCGCTGCCGTGGATCGGCTCGTACAGCGCGTGGCGCTTGCCGGTGACGGCATCAATGGCGCCGAGGGTAGCGGAGGGCAGCATGCCGATGGAGCCGGTCAGCGCCGCCGCCAGGTCGCTCAGCACGTCACCAAACAGGTTGCTGCCGAGGATGACGTCGAACTGCTTGGGCTTGATGCAGAGCTGCATGGCGCAATTGTCGGCGTACATGTGCTCCAGCTCAACGTCGGGGTATTCGGCCTTGCCCACGGCGCCCACCACGGCGCGCCACAAGCGGCCGGACTGCATGACGTTGGCCTTCTCGACGCTGGTGACCTTGTTGCGGCGCTTGCGGGCGAGATCGAACGCCACGCGGGCGACGCGGATGATTTCATCCTCGTGGTACACATCAGTGTCGAAGCCGCGGCGCTTGCCGTTGGCCAGCACTTCAATGCCGCGCGGTTCACCGAAGTAGATGCCGCCGGTGGATTCGCGCACCACCATGATGTCCACGCCGCGCACGATATCGGCCTTCAGCGAGGAAGCGTCCACCAAGGGGTCCAGCACCAGGGCGGGGCGGAGATTGGCGAACAGGCCGAGATCCTTGCGCAGCCGCAGGATGCCGAGTTCCGGGCGCTGCTCGAACGGCAGGCTGTCCCACTTCGGGCCGCCGACGCTGCCGAACAGCACGGCATCCGCTGCCTTCGCCTTGGCCACGGTGGCATCCGGGCAGGGGTTGCCCTCGGCCTCAATCGCCGAGCCGCCAACCAGGCCTTCCTCGATGTCGAAGCCGACGGCACGCCGACGGTCCATCCAGTCCACCACGCGACGCACTTCGCGCATCACTTCGGGGCCGATGCCGTCACCCGGCAGCACCAGCAGCTTCTTGTTCGAGGCCATGGGCGGTTTCCTTATCGGTTCAGCCAGGGCTGCGCGGCGCGCTGCTTGGCTTCGTAGCTGTCAATGGCGGTGACGTGCTGCATGGTCTGGCCGATATCATCCAGGCCATTCAGCATCAGGTGGCGACGCAGCGGGTCGATCTTGAACGGGATTTCCTCGCCGTTCGGGCGCACCACCACTTCGCGCTCCAGATCAATGGTGATCTTGGCGTTGCCGCCCATGCGGCTGTCTTCCATCAACTGCTCGCACACCGCGCGCGGCAGCTTCACCGGCAGCACGCCGTTCTTGAAGCTGTTGTTGTGGAAAATGTCGGCGAAGTCCGGCGCGATGACACAGCGGATGCCGAAATCCAGCAGCGCCCAGGGCGCGTGTTCGCGGCTGGAACCGCAGCCGAAGTTTTCGAAGGCGATCAGCACCTCGGCCTTGCGATACGGCTCCTGGTTCAGCACGAAGTCCGGATTCTCGGTGCCGTCGGGCATGTAGCGGTAATTGGCAAACAGGTTCTTGCCGAAGCCGCTGCGCTCGATGCTCTTCAGGAAGCGAGCCGGGATGATCTTGTCGGTGTCGATATTCGCCTGCGGCATGGGCGCGGCGATACCGGTGAGGACGGTAAAGGCCTGCATTACACGTGTTCCTTCGGCATGAACTCACGCACATCGGCCAGATGGCCGGCAATGGCGGCGGCGGCGGCCATGCCGGGGCTGACCAGGTGGGTACGGCCACCGGGGCCCTGGCGGCCTTCGAAGTTGCGGTTGCTGGTGCTGGCGCAGCGCTGGCCGGGGGTCAGCTTGTCGGGGTTCATGCCCAGGCACATCGAGCAGGACGGCTCGCGCCATTCAAACCCGGCGGCGCGCAGAATCTCATGCAGGCCCTCGGCCTCGGCCTGCTTCTTCACCAGGCCGGAGCCGGGCACCACCAAAGCGCGCACGCCCGGGGCCACCTGGCGGCCTTGGGCGATGGCGGCGGCGGCGCGCATGTCCTCGATACGGCTGTTGGTGCAGCTGCCGATGAAGACCACATCCACCTTCAGGTCGGTCAGCTTCTGGCCAGCTTCAAGGCCCATATAGTCCAGCATGCGCTGCACCTGGGCCTGGCGCGTCTCGTTCGGCGCGTCGGCCGGGTTGGGAACGCTGCCGGTGATTGGCAGCACGTCCTCAGGCGACGTGCCCCAGGTGACCTGCGGGATGATGTCCTCGGCGCGCAGGCGCACTTCCTTGTCGAAATGCGCGCCTTCGTCGGAGGGCAGCGTCTTCCAATAGGCAATGGCGGCTTCCAGCGCGGCGCCCTTCGGGCCGTCCGGCGTATTCGCCACGTACTCGAAGGTTTTCTCATCCGGCGCCACCATGCCGGCGCGGGCGCCAGCCTCGATGGACATGTTGCACAGCGTCATGCGGCCGGCCATGTCCAGCGCGCGAATGGCGTCGCCGGCGTATTCAATCACGTGGCCGGTGCCGCCGGCGGTGCCGATATGGCCGATGACCGCCAGGGTGATGTCCTTCGCCGTCACGCCGGCGGGCAGCGTGCCTTCCACCCAGACGCGCATGTTCTTCGCCGGCTTCTGCAGCAGCGTCTGCGTGGCGAGCACGTGCTCAACCTCAGACGTGCCGATGCCGAAGGCCAGCGCGCCCATGGCGCCATGCGTGGAGGTGTGGCTATCGCCGCACACAATGGTCATGCCCGGCAGCGAACGGCCGAGTTCCGGCCCGATGACGTGCACGATGCCCTGCCGCTCGGAGAGCAGCGGAATATAGGGCACGCCGAATTCAACGACGTTCTTCTCCAGGGTTTCCACCTGGAGGCGGCTCTCGGGGTCCACGATGCCGGTGTAGCGCGAGGCATCGGTGGCGATGTTGTGGTCCACCACCGCGATGGTGAGATCAGGCCGGCGCACACCGCGCCCGGCCGCCCGCAGGCCGGCATAGGCCTGCGGGGTGGTGACTTCATGCGTCAGGTGAAGGTCGATGTAGAGCAGCGCGGTGCCGTCCGGCAGCGTCTCGACGACGTGTGCGTTCCAGATCTTGTCAAACAGCGTCCGCGGCTTTTGCCCTGACATCGATTTTCCTTCCCTCAACTCACGCAATAGGCTTTGGCAATCAGGCTTCGGCGGTCTTCGCGGCCGGCTTCTCAACCGGGCGGGCCTTTTCCTGAATGCGGGCGGCCTTACCGGTCAGGCCACGCAGGTAGTACAGCTTCGCACGGCGCACCTTGCCGCGGCGCACCACGATGATTTCGGCGACGCTCGGGCTGTACAGCGGGAAAACGCGTTCCACGCCCTCGCCGTAGCTCAGCTTGCGGACGGTGAAGTTGCTGTTCACGCCGCGGTTGCTGCGGGCGATCACCAGGCCTTCATAGGCCTGCACGCGGGTGCGCTCACCTTCAACCACCTTCACCATCACGCGCAGCGTATCGCCCGGGGCGAAATCGGGCACGGCGCGGGCGGCAACCAGGCGGGTCCGCTGTTCCTCATTGAACTGCTGCAACAGGTTCATCGCTAAGTCCTCTCTCTAGATCGGTTTAAGCGGCGGCCGGTGGGCGGGCAAGCGCGCCACGGGAAGCCGTGTATTGGTTGAACAAATCAGGCCGGCGTTCGCGGGTAATGCGTTCGGCTTCCGCGTGGCGCCATTTCACAATCTCGGCGTGGTGGCCCGAGAGGAGCACGGGCGGAACCGCCCTGCCCTGCCATTCCACCGGCCGCGTGTAGTGCGGGTATTCCAGCAGGCCGGCGCTGAAGCTTTCCTCGTCGGCGGATTCAGCGGCGCCCATGACGCCGGGCAGCAGCCGGATGCAGGCATCCAGCAGCACCAGCGCGGCGGGTTCGCCACCAGACAGCACGAAGTCTCCAACCGAGACTTCCCGCATGCCACGGGCTTCCACCACGCGCTGGTCCACCCCCTCATACCGGCCGCAGAGCAGCACCACGCCAGGGCCGGTGGCGAATTCGCGCACCATGGCCTGGTTGAGCGGCGCCCCACGGGGCGTGAGATAGACCAGCGGCCGGGCGGCAATGGCCGCGCCTTCACAGGCGGCGTCCACCACGTCGGGCTTCAGCACCATGCCGGCACCACCACCGCAGGGCGTGTCATCCACGCTGCGGTGCTTGTCGTGCGCGAAATCCCGCAATTGCAGCGCATCCAGCGCCCAGATGCCGTCCTTCAGCGCCCGCCCGGCCAGGGATTGGCCAAGCGGGCCCGGGAACATCTCCGGGAACAGGGTGATGATGGTGGCGTGCCACGGCGCGGGGGCGGTCATTCGGCGTCCGCCTCCTCACCGGCCAGCAATTCAGCCGGCGGCAACACGCGAACATAACCGCCGGCGACATCCACCACCGGAACCACCGCCTTGGTGAAGGGCAACAGCACTTCCCCCTGCGAGGTTTCCAGCACCAGGATGGCGCCGCCGCCATGGTCCTCCACCGCTGCCACCACACCCAGCGGCTGGTCGGCGGCATCGCGTGCCGCCAGCCCCACCAGGTCCGCCAGGTAGAATTCCTCCTCGTCGGGCGGCGGCAGGGCCGCGCGTTCAACGTAGAGCTTCAACCCGGTCAGGCGCTGCGCGGCATCGCGGTCAGCCACGCCTTCCACCTTCGCCAGCCCTTCGGCCAGCACGGTGATGGCATAGCGCTCGGTGCCGGCCTCGTTGGTCAGCGGGCCGTAGGCAGCAATCGCGAGTGGGTCGGCGGTGAAGCTGCGCAGCTTCACCAGGCCGCGCACTCCGTGCGGCCTGCCGATCTCTCCCACCAGGATGCGCTTTTCGGCCATGCTGGGTGCTTAGCCGGCGGCGGCCGCGGCGGCGCGTTCCTGCGCCTTCTTCTTCGGCAGCGACTGCTTGGGCTGCTCCGGGAACACCGGCATCGGCGCAACGCCGGCCTTGCCCAGGAACTTCGCCACGCGGTCGGTGGCCAGGGCGCCCTGGCTCAGCCAATGCTTGATGCGCTCATCCTGCAGGCGCACGCGGTCGGCGTGGTCGCTCGGCAGCATCGGGTTGTAGCTGCCCAGCTTCTCGATGAAGCGGCCGTCACGCGGGCTGCGGCTGTCGGCCACCACGATGTGGTAGTAGGGGCGCTTCTTGGCGCCGGCGCGGGCGAGGCGAATCTTGAGACCCATGAGGTGTATCTGCTCCGTACGTCTAGCTGTTCAAAATGGCCTGCGGCCGGGGCCTGAGCCGGGGAGCAAGGAAGCCAGCCCCCCACGCATCAGGCCCTTTTGGCCGAGTTTACTCATCCGCTTCATCATCGCGGACATGTCGTCGAAGTTCTTCAGCAGCTTGTTGACTTCCTGCACCGTGGTGCCGGAGCCGGCGGCGATCCGCTTCTTTCTGCTGGCCTTCAAAATCTCAGGTGTCTTGCGCTCCTTCGGCGTCATCGAGGAGATGATGGCGGCCTGGCGCTTCAGCATGGACTGGTCGAGGTTGGCGCCCTCCAGTTGCTTCTTCACCTGGCCCATGCCCGGCAGCATGCCGAGGATGCCCTGCAACGAGCCCATCTTGCCGATCTGCTTCAGCTGCTGCGCGTAGTCGGCCAGGTCGAACTGGCCTTTCTGCATTTTCGCCGCAAGCTTCTCGGCCTCGTCCTGGTCGATCGTCTCGGCGGCGCGTTCCACCAGGCTGACGATATCGCCCATGCCGAGGATGCGGCCGGCGATACGGTCGGGGTGGAAATCCTCCAGCGCGTCCAGCTTTTCGCCGGCGCCGAGCAGCTTGATGGGCGCGCCGGTGACAGCGCGCATCGACAGCGCGGCACCACCACGGGCGTCGCCGTCAATACGCGTCATGACGATGCCGGTGACGCCGACCTTTTCCTGGAAGGCGCTGGCGGTCTGCACCGCGTCCTGCCCGGTCATGGCATCCACAACCAGCAGGGTTTCGTGCGGGTTGGTCGCGGCCTTAACTTCGGCCACTTCCGCCATCAGCGCTTCGTCGATGGCGAGGCGGCCGGCGGTGTCGAGCAGCACCACGTCGAACAGCTCACGCCGCGCCAGATCCATGGCGCGGGCGGCGATTTCCAGCGGGGACTGGCCAGCGATGATGGGCAGGCTGGTGACGCCGGCCTGTTTTGCCAGGGTTTCCAGCTGCAACTGCGCGGCCGGACGATGCACGTCCAGGCTGGCCAGCAGCACCTTTTTCTTGTCGCGGCTGCGCAGGCGGAGGGCGATTTTGCCGCTGGTGGTGGTTTTGCCGCTGCCCTGCAGACCGACCATCAGAATGGCAACCGGGGCCGCCGCTTCCAGGCTGATGCCGCGCTTGCCGTCATCGGCCGCACCGCCGCCCAGGGCTTCCACCAGCTGGTCATGCACCAGCTTCACCACCTGCTGCGCCGGCTGGACGCTGCGGATGATGGCCTGGCCCACCGCGGCGTCGCGCACCTTGGCCACCAGGTCGCGCACCACGGGCAGGGCGACATCGGCTTCCAGCAGCGCCACGCGCACTTCGCGCAGCGCCTCGGCCACATCGGCATCGGTCAGCGCGCCACGGCGGCGCAGCTTGTCGAATACTCCGGTGAGCTTGCCTGACAGCGCCTCGAACATGGGCGGTGGGTCGTCCTTCAGCCTGGTTGGGGCGGGCTTGGCCTGCCCCGGGTTGTGGCCACCCCAAAACAGAACGAGCCGCTGCGCGAGTCTTCGCGGAGCGGCTGAGCCAACCCGACCAGCGGGATGACCTTCTGATTCGGGATGGGCCCGAGAGAGGGGTCGGTTAGCCCGGAGGGCCGCCCGGGTCAAGTGAGAACCCGGGCAGGAATGGGGTGCAGAGCCGCAAAAGCCGTCGGTCTATTATCCTCCCAAGGCCTGCTAATGCAGGTGGGCACCGGATACCCGAACCACGGTTCGGACAGAGCCAGCTCCCGGAGGATGCTTATTGGCCCTGGGGATAAATTACCTGAACGCGCCCAGCAGCCCTGCCCGCCCTACTTAGGGTTTGTCCAGGGCCTGGGCAATGCCCTCGATGCGTTCGGCTATGCGAACCAGCCGTTCCGCCAGCACGGGGTCGGCCTTCGGGGCCGGTGCAAAGGTGCTGCCGGGCGGCAGGCCGGCCATTTCGGCGCGGGCGTCGCCCAACTCGTCGGCCAGCAGCAGGGCCACATGCAGCAGCATGCGGCTTTCCGAGAATTGGCCGCCCATACCGCGGATGATGCCGACCTTGGCTTCCAACTGGTCAACCAGCGACTTGACGTGGGCTTCCTCGCCGTCCTTGCAGCCGATGGTGTGGCTATAGCCGTTCACCCGAACCGTGACCTGACCCACCGGCTAATCCTCCTCCTCGTCGTCGCCCACATCCTGGTCGCGCAGCGCGGCCTTCAGCCGGGCCATGGTGGCCTCAAGCCGAGTGGCCAGGGCGGCAACCTCGGCGCGCGGAACACTGTCAGCCGCGGCGCGGGAGCGCGAGACAGCGGTGGCGAGATGCTCCACCGCCGCTTCCAGCCGTGCCGCCGCTTGCATCATGGGGTCCGTCGCGCTGTTGCTCATTCCGCTCCATGCCCAGATTGGGGGCAGACCCGCCATTTAAACCACGGGAACGGGCGCTGGACGCGCGCCATTCCGCATGGTGCAAGGCTTGGCATGCACGGCAGGGCGGGTCAACGGTGAGAGCGGTGCGGGTGCATAATCCGGCCCAGGTGGCGGCGGCGCTGGCGGCGGCGGCGGCGGGCACCGCAGTGGTGCTGGTTTCGGCTCCCGGTGCGGCGCTGGCGCTGGGGGCGCCGTGGTTTGTGGCCATGGTGGCCCAAGGCGCGGCGGCGGTACCGGGCGTGGCGCATCGGGCGGTGCTGGATTGCGGCGCGGCGCCTGGCCTGGCGCTGGCGGCGCTGCGGCTGGGGTTGCGCTGGTTGGTGCTGGCGCCTGGCGTTGCGGCACGGCCCCAGGTGGCGGCGGTGGCGGCCCTATGCGGCGCCACCTTGCTGGACGCACCACCACCGGCGCTGGAGATGGCGGGGCTGCGGTTGGACACACCGGGCGGGAGAATTAGACTCGCGCAATGGTTGCGCAACACCCCGAGTGACACACGCGAAGGAAAGGGCTAAATCGAGCCCCACACGGGACCGACGGGACGCGTCCCGTCAGAAAAGGAAAGACGCCCCCATGCAGCTGACGCCGAAGGTTCGGGAAATCCTCTCCTGGTACGAAAGCGACAACCCCGGGACCAAGGCGAACCTCGCCCGCATCCTGATGGAAGGGAAGCTTGGCGGCACCGGCAAGATGGTGATCCTGCCCGTGGACCAGGGGTTCGAGCATGGCCCGGCGCGCAGCTTTGCGCCCAACCCCGCGGCCTATGACCCGCGCTACCTGTTTGAGCTGGCGATTGAGGCCGGGCTGAATGCCTATGCCGCGCCGCTCGGCATGATCGAGGCTGGTGCCGCCACCTATGCCGGCGCCATCCCGACGATCTTGAAGATGAACAGCAGCAACAGCCTGTCCACCACCAAGGACCAGGGTGTTACCGCCAGCGTGTCGGACGCGCTGCGCCTCGGCTGCTCGGCCATTGGTTTCACCATCTACCCGTCCTCGGAATACCAGTTCGAGATGATCGAGGAACTGCGCCAGCTGGCCGAGGAGGCCAAGAGCGTTGGCCTGGCCGTGGTGGTGTGGAGCTATCCGCGTGGCCCGATGCTCGACAAGGTCGGCGAGACGGCGCTGGATATCTGCGCCTATGCCGCGCACATCGCGGCGCTGGTGGGCGCGCATATCATCAAGGTGAAGCCGCCGACCGGCGCGATCAGCCTGGATGCGGCGAAGTCCACCTATGCCAAGTACCCGGTGGCTGATGACCCGGTGGCCCGCTACAAGCACGTGGTGCAGTCCTGCTTCGGCGGCCGGCGCCTGGTGGTGTTCTCGGGCGGTGAAGCCAAGGGCAACGAGGACATCCTGAAGGAAGTCCGCGCCATCCATGCCGGTGGCGGCAATGGCTCCATCATGGGCCGCAACGCCTTCCAGCGTTCCAAGGCCGATGCGCTGGTGCTGCTGCAGAGCATCATCGACGTGTACAAGACGCCGGTCTGATATGGCCGCTGCCCCTGAGGGGAATGCCGACGGCAGCCTGGAGGATGCTCCGGGCTGCCGTTTGTATTTGATCACCCCGCCCGTGCTGCCCAAGGGCTTCGCGGATGACCTGGCGCGGGCGCTGGATGCCGGCGACGTGGCCTGCCTGCAACTGCGCCTGAAGGATGCGCCCGAGGATGCGGTGAAGCGCGCCGTGGAAGCGCTGATGCCGGTGGCGCATGCGCGGGATGTGGCGTTTCTGCTGAATGACAACGCGGCGCTGGCGGTAAAGCTGGGCTGCGATGGCGCGCATTTGGGCCAAAGCGATGGCGACCATGAGGCAGCGCGCAAGCTGCTGGGCGAGCGGACGCTGGGCATTACCTGCCACGACAGCCGCCACCTGGCGATGCGCGCTGGCGAGATGGGCGCGGACTACGTGGCCTTTGGCGCCTTCTTCCCCACCGCCACCAAGGAAACCCAGCACGTGGCCGAGTTGGACGTGTTGGAATGGTGGAGCGAGATCTTCGAGATTCCGTGCTGCGCCATTGGCGGCATTACCGCGCAGAATTGCGCGCCGCTGGTGAAGGCGGGCGCGGATTTTCTGTGCGTGGTGGGTGCGGTGTGGAACCACCCGGAAGGCCCGGCGGCGGGCGTGCGGGCGATGAACGCCGCCATCGCCGCCTAGAGCAATATCCGTTCTGATGGAATCATCAGAACGGATTTCTTGCTCTAGTTTCAAATAGTTGTAGAGCACGAAATGCGCCCAACAGGGCGCATAGTGCTCTAAGCCTAAGCTGGCGCTACAGCGCCGGCCGCCAGGGCGCCGGCAGCAGGTGGTAGCCGCTGGCGTCCTTGCGCATATGGCCGAAGCCGGGGAATTCCATGTGCATGCCGGCCACCATCATGCGGTCGGCAGCGGCCATGTCGAATACGCGGCGGCGCGTGGCCACCGCCGCCTGAGCGTCCACGTCGAAGGAAATGCCCCATTCCGGGTGGCGCACCTGCAGGGCGGGGAAATGCACCATGTCGCCAAACACCAGCAGCTGGGCGCTGCCGGAATGCACCCGGTAGATGCTGTGGCCCGGCGTGTGGCCAAAGGCGTCCTGGCTGGTGATGCCGGGCAGCACGTCTCGCCCACCGGGCAGGCGACGGATGCGGCCCTGGTAGGCCGCGGCCACCTGCTTGGCATAGGCAAAGCCGCCGCGTGAGCCCTGCGGCACCTTGCTGATATTGGTCTCGTCAAACCAGAAGGCGGCCTCAACCTCGGGGATGACCAGTTCGCTGCTGGGGAACAGCGCGCGGCCCTGCTTGTCGCACAGGCCGCCGGCATGGTCGCGGTGCATATGGGTCAGCACCACCGTGTCGATCTTGTCAGCGGTAACGCCCATGGCGGCCAGGTTGGCTGGCAGGTGGCCCATGGTGGGGCCAAGCGCGTCGCCCGAGCCGGTATCCAGCAGGGCCAGCTTGCCGCCGGCATTCACCAGAAAGCAGTTCAGCGCGCAGGGCACCGGGGTTTCGGTGGGCATGAAGTTCTCGGCCAGCAGCCGGCGTGCCTCGGCCAGATTGGCCTCGCCAAATACGGCGGCGGGCAACGAGATGCTGCCATCGCTCACGGCCGTGACCTCGATATCGCCAACCTTGGTGCGGTAGAGGCTGGCCACCTGGCGCCCCACCGGGGGCAGCGCGGCGGCGGCCGGCAAGGCGGGGGCAAGCATGGTGGCGGCGCCGGCCACCAGCCAGTTGCGGCGGGTCTGGGTCATTGCGGGATATCTCCTCTGCGGCAGTCTGGGCTGCCATTGCAGCTGCAACATAACAGCGCCGCAGGTGCAACGCATCGCATTCCGTGGCAGCTTGCGGGCATGGACGAAACCCGCTTCCACCAGTTGCTCTACCGACCCGGCACAATGCTGGATATTGGCGCCCATGATGGGCTGCTGACCCTGCCCTTCGCCGCCCTGCCCGGTAGCCGCGTGCTGGCGTTTGAGCCCTTGCCCAGCGCCTTCGCCCGGTTGCAGGCGGCCTGCGCCGGGCTGGGCAATGTGGAACTGCGCCAGGAGGCGCTGGGCGACCACGCCGGCACCGCCACGCTGACCATGCCGCTGCTGGATGGCGTGCCGCAGGAGCAATGGGCCAGCACCGCCAAGGGCTATGCCGGCTTTGGCGAGCGGGTGACGGAGGCCAGCTTCACCGTGCCGCTGCGCACCGTGGACGAGTTTGCCCTGACCAACCTGACCGGGGTGAAGTTGGATGCCGAGGGCGCCGAGTATGAAATCCTGCGCGGTGCGCGCGAGACGCTGCTGCGCTGCCGCCCGGTGCTGACGCTGGAGATTGAGGAACGGCACCGCGCCGGGGCGACCTACAGCGTGCCGGCCTATCTGGATGCTCTGGGCTACGATGCCTGGTTTGAACTGCACGACGCTTGGCACCCGATGCGGGCGCTGGACCGCGCCACCATGCAGGTGGCCAGCAGCAGCCCGGCGGTGTTCACCGCCAGCGATCCCTATGTGTTCGTGTTCTACTTTCTGCCGCGCGAGCAGGCGGGGCCGATGCTGGCGCGGCTGCGGCAGGGCTGAGGCGGCGCTCTATCCCAACGGCAGCCACAGGCTGGGGCCGGCTTCCACCCGGCCACCCAGGCGGGCAGCTACACCGGCCAGAGCCAGGCTATCCACTTCCGCCATGGGTGCCGGCGCTGGTGAGAGGCTGAAGCGCACGCCCGCATCGGCAAGCACGGCCCGCAGCACCAAGGGGCCGGGTTGGCTGTTGCGCAGGCCATGGCGCAGCAGCATGCGCAGCGCCACCAGCAACGAGTCGGGGTCGACCGACATTTCGGGCGGCAGGCCGGGAGCGAAATCGGTGTTCAGCAGCACGCCGCGCCGCTCGGCATCGTCGCCCAGGCTTACCAGGGTGGCCAATGTCACGCGGTACGGGCTGCAATGGGCACCGGCTTCGGCCGGCGGAGCCGAGACGATCTCGGCATAGTCCAGCATGGTCTGCACGCCATCCAGCAGCGCCTGGCCAGCCTCGCGCTGCAGCCGGGCGTAATCCGCCACCTCGGGCGCCGGGTTGCTGGCCAGCATGGCATCGGCCAGGCCGATCACGGCGTTCAGCGGCGTGCGCATCTCGTGGCTTACCGAGGCAAGGAAGGCGCTGCGGGCGCGGTCGGCGGCGGCCTGGGCGGCGATGGCCTGGCGCAGGGCTTCCTCCTTGGCGTGGCGTTCCGTGGTGTCTCGTTGAATTGCCACCCAGAAGTGGACATAGC